>NZ_RZOT01000309.1:0-7075 GCF_003999085.1 Mesorhizobium sp. M4A.F.Ca.ET.090.04.2.1 | reverse complement strand
GAACCGGAATGGCGACTGGTCATTTCAAGGAAGGCATAGCCGGCGGCCGGCTGTCGTCCGAGCAATATGCCGACAATTTCTCCGACCTGCACCCGCCGCTCGACCATCACGAGGCGCTGGTCGAATCCGATCGCTGCTATTTCTGCTACGACGCGCCGTGCATGAACGCATGCCCGACCTCGATCGACATTCCGCTGTTCATCCGCCAGATCTCGACCGGCAATCCGCTCGGCTCGGCGAAGACCATTTTCGACCAAAACATCCTTGGCGGCATGTGTGCCCGCGTCTGCCCGACCGAGACGCTGTGCGAGGAAGTCTGCGTGCGCGAGGTGGCGGAAGGCAAGCCGGTGCAGATCGGCCGGCTGCAGCGCTACGCAACCGACGTCGCCATGTCCGAGAACAAGCAGTTTTATCCGCGCCCCGAACCGACCGGAAAGACGGTCGCTGTGGTCGGCGCCGGGCCGGCCGGGCTTGCCGCCGCGCATCGGCTCGCCCTCCATGGTCATGACGTGACCATATTGGAGGCGCGAGCGAAGGCCGGCGGCCTCAACGAATACGGCATCGCGGCCTACAAGAGCGTCGACAATTTCGCCCAGGCCGAGGTCGACTACGTTACCTCGATCGGCGGCATCGACATCCAGAACGGCAAGGCGCTCGGCCGCGACTACCAGCTGTCCGACCTGATCCGGAACTACGACGCGGTGTTCCTCGGCATGGGGCTTGGCGGCGTCAACGCGCTGCGCGCCGACGGCGAGGATGCCGATGGTGTCACCAACGCCGTGGAGTTCATCGCCGAGCTGCGTCAGGCGGGCGATCTTTCGGGCCTGCCGGTCGGAAGGCGCGTCGTCGTCATCGGCGGCGGCATGACGGCGATCGACGCCGCGGTGCAGTCGAAGCTGCTCGGGGCCGAGGAGGTGACGATCTGCTACCGGCGCGGCCAGGAGCACATGAATGCATCCGGCTTCGAGCAGGATCTGGCCGCCGCCAACGGCGTCACCATCCGCCACTGGCTGCAGCCGAAGCGGGTCATCGCCGAGAACGGCAAGGTGTCGGCGATCGAGCTCGAATACACGGCAATGAACGGCGACAAGCTTGCCGGCACTGGCGAGCGGCTTACGCTCGCCGCCGACCAGGTGTTCAAGGCGATCGGCCAGAGCTTTGTCCCGGCAGCGCTGAATGGCAGTGGCGCCGAGATCGAGCTGGAGGGCGGGCGCATCAAGGTCGATGCCGAGGGGCGTACGTCGCTGGCGAAGGTCTGGGCCGGCGGCGACTGCATCTTCGGCGGCGATGACCTCACCGTCTCGGCCGTGGCGCAGGGCCGCGACGCGGCGGAATCGATCAACCGGGCACTGACCTCTAACGGGAGGGCATGAGCATGGCAGATATCCGCAACAATTTCGTCGGCATCAAGTCGCCCAATCCGTTCTGGCTGGCCTCGGCGCCGCCGACCGACAAGGCCTACAATGTCATCCGCGCCTTCAAGGCGGGCTGGGGCGGCGTGGTCTGGAAAACGCTCGGCGAAGAGGGGCCGCCCGTCGTCAACGTCAACGGCCCGCGCTATGGCGCGATCTGGGGTGCCGACCGGCGACTGCTTGGCCTGAACAACATCGAGCTGATAACCGACCGCGAGCTGAAGACCAATCTGCGCGAGATCAAGCAGGTCAAGCAGGACTGGCCGGATCGCGCCGTCGTCGTCTCGCTGATGGTGCCGTGCGTCGAGGAAAGCTGGAAGGCGATCCTGCCGGTGGTCGAGGAGACCGGAGCCGACGGCATCGAGCTCAATTTCGGCTGTCCGCACGGCATGTCGGAGCGCGGCATGGGCTCGGCGGTCGGCCAGGTGCCGGAATATATCGAAATGGTGGTGCGCTGGTGCAAGGCAAACACCCGCATGCCGGTCATCACCAAGCTGACGCCCAACATCACCGACATCCGCAAGCCGGCGCGCGCGGCACACGCCGGCGGCACCGACGCGGTGTCTTTGATCAACACCATCAATTCGATCACCGGCGTCGACCTCGACAGTTTCGCGCCGCAGCCGACCATCGACGGCAAGGGCTCGCATGGCGGCTATTGCGGACCGGCGGTGAAGCCGATCGCCATGAACATGGTGGCCGAGATCGCGCGCGATGCTGAGACCCGCGGACTGCCGATCTCCGGCATCGGCGGCATCACCACCTGGCGCGATGCGGCGGAGTTCATGGCGCTCGGCGCTGGCAACGTGCAAGTCTGCACGGCGGCGATGACCTACGGCTTCAAGATCGTGCAGGAGATGATCGCCGGGCTTGAGAACTGGATGGACGAGAAGGGCCATGCCTCGCTCTCCGACTTCGTCGGCCGGGCCACGCCCAACGTCACCGACTGGCAGTATCTCAACCTCAACTATGTCGCCAAGGCGCATATCGACCAGGACGCCTGTATCAAATGTGGCCGCTGCCACATCGCGTGCGAAGATACCTCGCACCAGGCGATCACCAGCATGGTCGACGGCGTCAGGCATTTCGAGGTGATCGAGGCCGAATGCGTCGGCTGTAACCTCTGCGTCAATGTCTGCCCGGTCGAGGGCTGCATCACGATGGAGCCGCTGGCCGCCGGCGCGATGGACGAGCGCACCGGCAAGCCGGTGTCGCCGGTCTATGCCAACTGGACGACGCATCCGAACAATCCGATGGCCAAGGCAGCGGCGGAATAGGGCAGGTACGCGACGAGAGAAGCGGCGTCTTCGGGCGCCGTTTTTCGTTTTCCTATTGCAGATAGTGGATATCCACGATAAAAGGTATCCATGCATTGGAGCATGGCATCATGAGATTGGGGGAAGGCGTCGAGGCGGCAATCCACTGCGCCGCGATGCTCGCAGGCGTAGACGGCGCCGCGACCATGCCGGGCGCCGCCATGGCGGAGGCTTTCGGCCTGTCGCCGAGCTATCTGCTCAAGCATCTCAACATGCTGACGGCCGCGGGTATTCTGGAATCGGTGCCGGGACCGGCCGGCGGCTACCGTCTGGCGAAGCCGTCCGAGAGCATCACGCTGCTCGACATCGTGCTCGCCGTCGAGGGCAGGGAACCTGCCTTCCGTTGCGGCGAGATCCGCCAGCGCGGCCCTGTGCGGCTCGATGCTTCGGCCTATGTGAAGCCATGCGGCATCAATGCAGCGATGCTCAAGGCCGAGCGCGCCTATCGCGCAGCGCTGGCCGAAGTCAGGCTGTCGGCGATCGTGGCTGACTATGTCAGCGAGGCCGATCCGCGCTCGGTCGCGGCGGGCTGCGCCTTCGTCGCCCGCTATCAGCGGCCGCAGAAGGTTCATCCAAACCAAGTTCCCCAAGCAAAGAGTGGAAGGTAAGAACTATGAAACAGAGGCTGCAATTCTTCGCCAAGGCGCCTGAAATCATGAAGGCGGTGTCGGCGCTCAACAAGGCGGTCGACGAATGCGGGCTGGAGGTTAGCCTGCTGCATCTGATCAAGCTGCGCGCCTCGCAGATCAACGGCTGCTCCTTCTGCGTCGACATGCACAGCCGCGAGGCGCGGCAGGACGGCGAGACCGAGCAGCGGCTCTATCTCATCGCTGCCTGGAAGGAATCGCCGCTGTTTTCCGAGCGCGAGCGCGCCGCGCTGGCCTGGACCGAAGCGGTGACGAAGATCGCCAACGACGGCGTCTCGGACGAACTTTATGCCCGCACGCTGGTGCATTTCTCCGAAGAGGAACTGGTCAAGCTGTCGGTCGCGATCGGCATGATCAACACCTGGAACCGGCTTTGCGTTCCGTTCCAGGCCATTCACCCAACGCCGGCCGCCAAGGCTGCGTGAGCGATCGACCCAGCGCGCGGGCCGGACCTCGGCCCCGCGCCTTTTTGGCGCGAGATCAATCACATGTTTGCAAATTTTCAAAACGAGATTCTGCTTGCCGCGCGACTGCTGGTTGGCGGCGCCTTTGTCTTCGCCGGCTTGCGCAATATCCTGAACAGGGCCTTCCTGACCCAGTTGATGACGGAGCGCGGCGTGCCTCAGGCGGGGCTGGCGCTGTGGCTCGGCATCGTCGTGCAGGTCGTCGCCGGCGGCCTGATTGTGGCGGGCGTCTGGATCGCGCTTGCTGCTGCTTGGCTTATCCTGTTCCTGGTCGTCGCAACGGTCATGTTCGACAATTTCTGGGATCATCAGGGCCCGGAGCGAGCGGCACGAATCAACGGCTTTGTCGCCAATATTGCGCTTTCCGGAGGGTTTCTGGCGCTGATGGCGCAGCCGCTTTGAACTGACAACTTGACGCTTCCGGTCGTCGAGTGCCCATTAATCGCTCTGTCGCGATTGTGCTGTACCTTGACCCAGTTCGCCCGTTGGAGCGCGCATGGAGCAAAACTGGACCGGTTTCTGGGCGAGCGTTTCGCAGGCCTTTCATCAGGCGCTGTCGCCGTTTCGCGCGACCGCTGAATCGATCGGCTATTCCCCCACCGACATGCAGATATGGTGCTTCCTGTGTGCCCTCTTCGTGCTGGCGCTGGTTGTCCCGCACAGCTATGGCGATATCGTGCTCAGGCGGCGACGCGCCTATGCCATCGGCAAGGTGGTTGGCATTGACACGTCCGGCGATTCCCCAAGCACGCCGACCATCGAATTCGCCGATCGCCAGGGGCGTAGCTGGCGTTTCGACTCGAACCTACCGATCAATAGCGTGACCGGTTCGATCGGAGCTTCGGTCGAGGTGATCTATGATCCACTCAATCCGAAGCGGGCACGGGAAGTGGGGCGACCGATCATGAAGGCGATCCACGTCGCCGTCTGGTACCTGATCGCGGCCGGGCTGATGGCATTCGCTTTCTGGCCCAGCCTGATTTCCGACTAAACATTTTCGTACGACCGCCGGCGGTCTTGGGCAGCAGTTCAAGCAGCGTATCGCAGACCGCCATCGCAGGTCAGCACCTGGCCGGTCATGAAGCCGTTGCAGACAAGGAAGGCGATCGCGTCGGCGACGTCCTCGGCGCGGCCGATGCGGCCGACAGGCGTCTTGCCGGCATATTCGGCAAAGACCGCTTGCCGCTGTTCGCCCGGCAGAAAATCCCACCAGGGCGTATCGATGACGCCGGGCGCCACGACATTGACGCGTAACGGCTTCAACTCGACCGCCAGGATCGGTGCCACTGTCAGAAGCATGCCATTGATGGCGCCTATGCCGGCGATGCCGGGGGCGACGAGCTGCGCCGATACGGCCGAAATGAAGGTAACCGATCCCGCTTTGCTCAGCGTCGGCAGGGCTGCCTGCAGGCAAGACAATTGCGGGCGGATTTTCTCGTCGACGCCACTGCCGATGTCGGCGAGATCGAGGGTCGCGAACGGCCCAAGCCCCTTGCCGCCGCTTGCGGCCAGGACGAGGTGATCGAACGGTCCGAGGCTATCGAAGAAATTGCGGACGTCACCCGGCCTGGTCGCATCGAAGGCGGCCTTGCCGACGGTGCCGCCAAGGGTCTTCCAGGCGTTCTTGAGCTTGTCTTCATTGCGGCCCGTGATCGTCACTTTCATGCCGGGGCCAACCAGCTTGCGCGCCGTGGCAAGGCCGATGCCGGACGAGCCGCCGATAATGACGCAATGTTCGATTTTCTCACTCATGACTGTTGTTCCTGGTTGGGCCTGAGGCGCGCTCGATCAGGTCGAGGCTAAGGCTCAGCAACTGCCGGCGCGCCTTTTCGTCGTAGGCCTGTGCGTCGGCGCGGGATTCGCGCTGGCCGTCGAAATAGAGACCGCTGCGTCCCTTGAGCGCCGGCGAAGCGGCGAGGTTGAGGATGGCGTCGGCGCCGGTCTCGACCGAGCTCCACGGCGTGACGCCTGCTTGCCGGACCATGGTGGTGTCCATGTAGCTTGCCGGATGCAGGGCGTTTACGGTGACGCCGCTGCCTTTCAGCTCTCCGGCCAGATCGACGGTGAACAGGATCTGTGCCAGCTTGCTCTGGCAGTAGGCACGCACGCCGCTGTAGCCGTGGGTCAGCATGATGTCGTCGAAGTCGATCGCTTGCTGGCCGGCCGAGGCGACATTGACGATCCGCGCCGGCGCGCTCGCCTTGAGCAGCGGCAAAAGCTCCGAGGTCAGCAGGAAGGCGGCGAGATAGTTGACGGCGAAACGCAGTTCGTAGCCGTCGGCGCTGACCTGTCTTTTCGCGCCTCCGCCGGCGGTGCCGACGCCGGCATTGTTGATCAGGATGTCGAGCCGCGTTGTCCTGGCGCGCACGGCTTCGGCGAGGCGCCTGACCTCGGCAAGCGAGGAGAGATCGGCGACGAGAAGCTCGGCCTTGCCGCCGGCGGCTTCAATGGCAGCGACGACTGCCTTGCCGCGCATCGCGTCGCGGCCATGCACCAGGATATGCGCGCCGCTCGCGCCGAGCTTCTCGGCCACGACGCGGCCGACGCCGTCGGTTGATCCGGTGATGAGGACGGTCTTGTCCTTCAGGTCCATGTTCAGAGCCTCCATGTTTCGCTCTGAACGCAAGATGGGGCGCGGCGCGCATCCCAAACAGTTCAAACTTTATCCTGGTATCAATACTGCTATAATGAGCCCAATGGACGCGATCCCCCATTCGTCAGAAGACAGCCGCCGGCGCGAGCTTGGCGCCTTCCTGCGCTCGCGCCGGGAAAGGCTTTCGCCCGAGACCGCCGGCATCGCTTGCGGCGCGCGGCGGCGCACGCCAGGGCTGAGACGCGAGGAAGTGGCGATGATCGCCGGCGTCGGCACGACCTGGTACACCTGGCTGGAACAGGGCAGGGACGTTCGCCCCTCGGTCGAAGTGCTGACGGCGCTCTCGGAGGCGTTGCGCCTTGACGCCGTCGAGAAGCGGCATCTGTTCATCCTTGCCGGCCGCCAGCAGCAGGAGCGCCGCGAGGCGGCGCCCGAAAAGGTCGACGGCCCGCTGCTGCACATGCTGCAAAGCCTCGTCCTGCAGCCGGCCTATGTCGTCGGCCGGCGCTGGGATGTGCTGGCCTGGAACCCAGCGGCGGTGGCAGTGTTCGGGGATTATGGCCTGCTGGAGGGCGATACCCGCAACATTGTCCACATGGTGTTCGCCAGCCCGCACCACCGCCGCCTGCTGGTCGACTGGGAA
>NZ_RZOT01000308.1:0-7086 GCF_003999085.1 Mesorhizobium sp. M4A.F.Ca.ET.090.04.2.1 | reverse complement strand
CTCCACTGCCCGGTAGAGCGCATGAAAAATCTCCTTTCGGGCGGTTTCTTAAGACGCTCGCCACGCCATGAGGCAGTGGGGCATCGGTGTCCGTCAGGTGCTTCTGCCCATGCAGGATTCCACAACATTGATGAAATCGTTTGTTTCGATGAAAGGCATCCACACTTTGGATAGTTGACCACGCGTTTCAAAGGTCGTGAACTACATCTCCTCGTTGTGCTCGACGCACTCCCGACAGAGCGCAACCTCATGGGCGCGGCATGCAAGATTAACCGAGCCCAGCCGGTCATGAGTGCGGCCGGCGCTCGGCTGCTCGATTATTTGCGCGATGAGCTCGCGACCATGTCCGCGGAGGTATTCAAACTTAACGCTGCGTCCGGGAGCTCTTGCCCTCCAGTTCGCGACGCTCTCCTGCCCATCCAGTGCTCGTTTATTTCGTCGGATAGTTTGACCCGGCTCTACCGAATCGCCGCTTCAGGATCATTCTTTCCGATTTCGTCACGCTCGTATTTCTGCCGCGCCCTACACCGATTAGGCGCGAACAAACTGAGCGCCTTGGAACCCGAACCCGTGCGTCGTGACCGGGAGCATCCGGGGCGAACTCATGCGCTCGGGGGCATCGCATCACCGGACGGCGACAGGCACGGTCGACCGGCATCTCGGCATCGGCTGGGAATTCGTCCATGGTCTGCATTGACGACGCTTCCTGAGGCCACGTAGCTCTTATGCCAAGCTGGGCGCCCGGGTCGAGCGCGTAATGACGACAATTGCTTCGCTACAGGTCAAACGCTTTCCGGGCCACCTGCAAAGTCTTCACCCGGCCGTACAGCGCCCAAGACCACTGATGTGATCGACAAGAGCCTTGTTGATAAATCTGCGCTATTCTCCTGTCGCGCACGGACGACCGCGTGGCGAAGAGCAGGGTCCGAGATGAGAGCCCTGCCGCGCAGCTTCTATCGTCGCGCCTCGTTTGCGGCATCCGTGCCTACCCTCTTCGGACCTCGTGGGTTCCAACCGGCGGCGAGGCGTGCATAGGCGCCCTCGGCCTGCTCCACCCAGCGGCGCTCTTCTTCCCGGTGGCTCTTTATGTTGTAGGCGTGCGCGGCTCCCTTTTGGCCGCGCACAGCCTTGCTCCCGGCCTTGAGTTCCACATCGCGCAAGCTTCTTGGCATGCAGGGAGGGTCGAGCCCACGCGTAACTCTCGCCCTTCATCAACAGATGCCAGATCACGACAGAGAGTTTGCGTGCGGTTGCCACGGCCGCGACATGCTGTCCGCGCCGGGCTCGCACGCCGCAGGGAGAAGGCTCGCAACGGTCCGGGAGCACGAGCGGCCGCCCAGGCCGCCTCGACGAGCATGCCGCGCGCATGACCACGGCCCTGCTTGGTGATCCGCCCATGGTAGGCCGGACCTGGCCGGACTGTCGGACGCTTGGGTTCAACCCGAGATAGGTCACGAGCTTCTGCGGATCGTCGAAGCGCGACACGTCGCCGATCGCCGCCTTCATCGCCAGCGCGACGGTGATGTCGACGCCGGGAATGGTCATCAGCCGCTTCACGCCTTCATCCTCGAGAGCCGAGCGGGCAAGATCGCGTTCGATGACCTGGAGGTCTTCGCCCAATCGGTCGAACTCGCGCAGATGCCGATCGATCGCGAGGCGCTCGTCCTGCGGTACGACCTGCTCGATTAACCAGGTCCGACCCTTGGCGCCGCACAGGTCGGCATGCGGGCAGGACGGGATCAGGTGGCTATGAAGGATCGACTGGATGACGGTCTTCAATCGAGATCTCTGTCGGACAATCTGATTGCGCCGTGTCACCTGTCGACGCAGAGCCTGCGTCGGCTCGTCCGCAATCCAGACTTCTGGCAAGAAGCCGCTGGCATAGAGCTGCGCAAGAACGTCGGCCTCGATCGTCGTTTTGATCTTGGCATAGGCAATGATACGCACCTGTTTCGGGTTGCCGATCCCCACCTTCTTCACATGCGGCGCAACCACAGCCGTAGCGGACGTCGCGTTGCCGGTGGCCTCGATCACCCCGACATCGTTCGGCGACAGCTTCGCGGCGAACGCCGCCAGCAGATCGCGCCGCATGTCGACGCGGCCGAGTCGCCTGAGCCTGCCATCCTCCCATGCCACTGCTTCGGCGAAGGCGCGGTGAATATCCAGTCCGATGATGCGCATGCCCGTTCCTCCTTCTTGGCTCGGTCAAAGACGGGAGCTGGCGGGTAACACGACATCTACTGATCCGCGCTCGCAGCGCCTCCGGGAAAGTCGCGAGGGGCGGCGATGTAACGAGCTCGGGCTCTCAGCCCACGGTCTATTGACGGCCTGCCTGCACCTTCGTGCTCCCGGTGCCCCACGTCCCGGATGGGCTCACCATAAGGGCGTTCCAAAACAAGAACGGCAGGACGAAAAGGCACCACAGATCACCACCGGATAACAGCAAGGCCAAGCGCTTCGTTCAGACAGGCTTGCGCCAATGGGCTTAGGCCGAGCCTACAACAGCTCTCAAAAACGCTGCCGAACTGCTGCATTGGCTTCGCCGATACAACACAGGCCTCACGGCAGCTTAGGATCAAACCGCCCATCAGTCGCCTCGGACCACGCCTTGCTAGGTCGGGGCCGCCGAAGACGCTGGTTGATAGCCCGGCGCCATCGGCCCGGCATTTCAAACCGCCAATCTCTGACCTGCACAGTACGTACGATTGCTCGCTTCGGCAGATCACGCGGCTCATATGTCGGACCTTAACGTCATCCATCATAAACTTTTTGCGACAAAAGATTGCAAGAATGCTAAATTGTTAAAGTCGTTTGTTTCGGTTAAAGGCATCCATCCCATGGATGGCTGATGACATGCGTTTCAAAGGACTTGATCTAAATCTCCTCGTTGTGCTCGACGCACTCCTGACGGAGCGTAATCTCTCGGCGGCGGCACGCAGGATCAACCTGAGTCAGCCCGCCATGAGTGCGGCCGTCGCCCGACTGCGCGATTATTTCCGCGATGAACTGTTTACGATAAGAGGTCGCGAACGATTTCTAACCCCGCGTGCGGCAGCATTTGCCCCCGCAGTTCGCGACGCTCTCCAGCACATCCAGTGCTCGATTATTTCTTCGGATCCGTTTGACCCAGCTCGAGCCGATCGCCTCTTCAGGATCATTCTTTCCGATTTCGTCACGCTCGTGTTTTTCGAAAAGCTTGTGGAGCGTATTGCACGGGAAGCCCCCGCCGTCAGCTTCGAACTGCTGCCTGTCGACGATAGCCCCGATGAGCTTCTCCGGCGCGGTGACGTCGATTTTCTAATTCTACCGGATATGTTCACGTCGAGTGTGCATTCAAGCGTTCCGCTGTTTGACGAGAAGCTCGTGTGCGTAGGCTGTCCCACAAACAAGCAGCTGCCACAGCAGCTTACATTCGAGAGATACATGTCGATGAGGCACGTCGCGGTCAGGTTCGGGCGTACGATGAAGCCGTCTATCGAGGAATGGTTTTTGCTTGAGCATGGCCTTAAGAGACGTGTCGAGGTCGCCGTGCAGGGCTTCAGCATGATTCCACCTATGGTGTCCGGCACAGCTCGTATAGCGACCATGCCCTTGCGGCTGGTCAGGCATTTCGAAAACACGTTCCCCCTGCGGGTTATCGAACTTCCGCTGCCATTTCCCACATTCACCGAGACCCTCCAATGGCCGGCCCTCCACAATAGCGATCCGGCAAGCATCTGGATGCGGGAGATAATGATGCAAGAGGCATCTCGGATGGCTGTCCCGCTGTGAACCCACGGAAAATTCAGGCGCACCTATAGTCACTACTCCTGTCACCATCTACTCTGACGACAATAGCCCTCGCCGGATAAAGTCGATGCTGGCGGCAAGTGCGCCTGCGAGATCGTCCAGAGAATGGACTTCCTCGACCAGCTCGAACGAGAAAGGTCCCGCGTAGCCGCCATCCAGCAGCGCCTGAATCTGGCTGCCATTGTCGGAACCTGCAAGAAAGCGATCGGGGTAAATCCAGAAGGTCGGGTCGTTTACGCTTGAAATGTGCACCAGGCCGGTAAGCTCGCAGAACAGGCATGTCTCCCCGGCCAGGGTGTGGTGGAACGTGTCGTGCACGAGGCGAAAGACGGACTGGCCATCAACCGCGGCAACGGCCTCGGCCGCTTCCTTCTTTGATCGAAGCGAGCAGGTTCGGAAACCCAGCGGCTCGATAAGACCGATCAGACCCCGCGACTGGAGGATTGGCTTGATCTCGTTTAGAGCGAAACGAAGATTGTCCTGGCGCTCGCTATTGGTGGGCCACGAGCTGCGGTTGGCCGGCACCAAAACGAGCGTCTCCGCCCCGCACGCCGTCGCATAATCGGCGAGGTTGCTTGCCTCGGCCTGACGCGTTGGAGTCCAGTCGTTGAACCGCTGCAAGGCGTTGACAGAGATGATCGTGATGCCCGCTTCGGTAGCGGCAAACCGGACGTCCGCAGCCGGAATGCCGCGTGCGACAGGATTGCTGAAATGAGGGTAACGGATTTGGACGTCGGTCAGGCCTTGGTCACGGGCAAGCGCGAAAAGCGCACTGACGTCAAGGCGGGGCGCCGCCATGTGATCGAGTGCAAAGCGGGGCGATACCTGGCGCATTGCTTGACTTTCCTTCCATGAAGCGCGGCTGCCATTTCGGCATCCGGCTTCTTTCAAGACGGAACCACGCCGGTTCACAGATCGGACAGAGACGGCCGAGTCAATCGAGCTTTCCTTTCATCGGTGAAAGGAAAATGGGCGCTCATGATAGAAATCCATCAAGCTCAAATATTTTCCGGAAGATAAATGTCGAACGGCAGAAATGTCTGCCCCGGGCTCTCCGCGACGCCGGCTTTGATGGCCCGCTCCATTGCCATTATCAGCTCCTGGCAAAGTCGGCGCATTGGCGTGCCGACCGCCATCGTCAAGATGTCATCCGCAAGCGCCCCACGTGACTGCGGCGTCATTTCACTCACGATCGCGACGAGATCCTGACCGCTCCCCTCTTCTCGGAGCGCGGAAATTGCCCC
This sequence comes from Mesorhizobium sp. M4A.F.Ca.ET.090.04.2.1, assembly GCF_003999085.1. Lineage (NCBI taxonomy): Bacteria > Pseudomonadati > Pseudomonadota > Alphaproteobacteria > Hyphomicrobiales > Phyllobacteriaceae > Mesorhizobium > Mesorhizobium sp. M4A.F.Ca.ET.090.04.2.1. The sequence goes on along the minus strand of NZ_RZOT01000308.1, from coordinate 2,053 downwards.
CTCTATCCCCCCGCCGGCCATATAGAAGCCGACGAGCTCTGGTTCCCGCTGCATAAGATCCAGCAATTTTTCGTAAGTGAGCTGCCGTTCATCAAGGTTCACGAGCGCATCAAGCACCTCGAATTTTGGCGCGTTCTCACGAAAATACGCACGAAAGGCCGTTTCCCGCGTCGCATGCGCCTGGAAGCGATGGCTTCCGACAAACACCGCCACCTTGCCGGGCCGTTTTGCGGTCTTGGAAAACACCCAAGCGGCAGTCCGTCCGACCTTGCTGTTGTTGAGGCCGATGTAGCCCTCGCGCACGCCATCGGCGAAGTCGGATAGCAGCGAAAATACCGGGATACCTTTCGCCTTGAGCTCCTCGACTGATGCTGTGATTTTCGGGTGATCGGCCGCCACCATGGCGATCGCCTGGCAGCGGCTCCCAAGGTCCTTAAGAAGCGGGAGCAGGTCACGCGGCAAATGTGACTGCGCGAACTCGATGATCGGAAGGCCGTGGAAGGATTTAGCCATACTGACCGACTCTTCGATCTTGCGAGCGAAATCTTGGTAGAAATCGTGGGTAGGTTTTCTCAAGATGAAGCCCAGCTTGTAGTGCGGCAGGTGCTGCTGCAAGCGCTGTTTGATGAGACCGGCAGCATGATAGCCGATCGCGTGCGCGGCCGCATGGACCCGCTGGGCGGTCTCCTCTCGCACCGGAAGGCGGACGTTCAGAACCCGATCGACTGTTGCTACGCTGACTCCGGCTTCGCGGGCGAGATCGGCAATTGTGACGCGCTTTCCCCTAGCGATTCTGATCGGCCGGTCCTCCATCATCCGGTGCGCTCCCGCGACGGCTTGGGGCGGCAAGCTGAAATAGTTCCCACACCCGGCGGTTGATAGCGCATTCGACGAACAGCGCTCCATGCGCACCCAGATGAGTTTCCGTGAACCGTTCGTTTGCTTAGGGGCTTCATGGTGTTGTATTACTCACTGCGTTAGTACTCTATTTCCAGCGCTCTTTGGAGGCTGGCAATTCGACTGTTGTGGCAAGGCCGCGACTTACACGTCGCGCTGTTGCGATTTTGCTTGCGGGGAGCCAGTTTGATGTAACCCTAACCGCGGAAAGCGGCTTCCATCCGTGACTGGTCCAATTCGCCTTCCCAGCGAGCGACAACGAGCGATGCCACCGCATTACCGACTAAATTCGTCAGCGCGCGGCATTCCGACATGAAGCGGTCCACGCCAAGAATTAGAGCCATTCCGGCAACGGGAACACTCGGCACGACAGAGAGAGTAGCGGCCAATGTGATGAAGCCGGCGCCGGTGACGCCTGCCGCACCCTTCGAGGAAAGCATCGCAATTAGCAGCAGGAGGATCTGATCGGCAATTGACAAATCTGTGTTCGTCGCCTGCGCGATGAAGAGGGCGGCGATCGTCATGTAGATATTGGTACCGTCCAGATTGAATGAGTATCCAGTAGGGATGACGAGACTTACGACCGAACGCGCGGCGCCGGCCTTCTCCATCTTCTCCATGAGCGAGGGCAGCGCGGCCTCCGAGGAGGACGTTGCCAGGACAAGCAGCAGTTCGTCCTTGATGTAGCGGACAAGAGAAAAGATCGAGAAGCCGTTGTAGCGGCAGACCGCGCCGAGAGCCCCGAACACGAAGAGGAAGGCGGTAAGATAGAACGTCGCGACCAGTATCGCGAGGTTGGCCACCGAACCGATACCGTATTTGCCGATCGTAAAGGCCATTGCGCCGAAGGCGCCGATGGGTGCAGCCTTCATCAGAATGCCGACGAGCTTAAAAATGGGGGCGGTAAGCGCCTGGAGAAAGGTAACGACCGGCCTGCTCGTCTCTCCGGTCATCGCCAAAGCAATGCCGAACAGGACCGAGAAGAACAAGACTTGCAGGATGTCGCCTTCCGCGAAGGCACTGGCAATCGTTGACGGGATGATGTTCATCAGGAAGCTGGTCACGGACTGCTCGTGAGCCGTGGCCACATAGCCCTTAACGGCTTGGACATCGAGCGAGGCCGGATCGATGTTGAGGCCGGCGCCAGGCTGAACGA
>NZ_RZOT01000307.1:0-7122 GCF_003999085.1 Mesorhizobium sp. M4A.F.Ca.ET.090.04.2.1 | reverse complement strand
GTCTGCAGCTTCTGGCCTTCCTCGCGCCGGCGCTCATTGGCGGTCTGGGCGCGGCCTTCTCCAATCTCGACAAGGCCGGCATATTCCAGCCCCACCACCGGGCCGCTCTTGGCGAAGCGCTCGAAATAGCGGTCGGCGAGTTCTCTCTCGGGGCCGGCTTTCATCCGGCCCACGGCATGAACAGTGATCTTCATCCCTGCCTCGAAGAGCCGCAAATGCATGTCACCCAGGGATGGGGGACACGCACCAAATACGGCTCAGTGAAGGGTCTCTTCCTCGAGGTCCGGCGCCTGCCACATCTTTTCGAGATTGTAGAATTCGCGGACTTCGGGACGGAAGACATGGACGATGATATCGCCCGAATCGATCAGGACCCAGTCGGCGCCGGCCAGCCCCTCGACGCGCGCCATGCCGAGTCCGGCATCTTTCAGCGCCTTGAGGAGGTGATCGGCGACAGCCGAGACATGACGGTGCGATCGGCCCGAGGCGACGACCATGTAGTCGCCGAGGCTCGATTTCCCCTGGATGTCGATTGAGACGATGTTTTCGGCCTTGGAGTCTTCCAGACTGGCAAGGACTGTCTTGATGGCGCGGGACACGGCGTCGTTTCCGCTGATCCCGGCCGGCGAAGGCACGATGTCGGCCTTCTTCCGCAGTGCTGTTCTCAGTGTCTTTCCTTTCGCAGCAAGAACAACCAAATCACCCGCCAAATCAGGGCGACACCACTTAGATAGGCAGAGTTCCGTTGCAGTTTCAAGACGGCGACCCGTGCCGCCGCAAACGCGACCTCTTCCGATTGGTTCCGCTGGCCGGGAAAAATCGGGAACCCATCGCGTCCGCATGGGTTATCGGCTCGCCCACCAACCGGATTTCCCATGATGCCGATCGATCCCCAGGATACCCTCCTCGCCGTGCAGGCAAGCCTTGCGCAGCTCAGCAGTCTGATCGTTTCCTACTCCTTCTCGGCCATAGGCGCCGTCATATTGCTGGTCGTCGGCTATCTCGTCGCCGGCCTTGCCGAACGCTCGATCTTTGCCGGGCTCGGCCATATCCATGGTTTCGACGCGACGCTGCGCCACTTCTTCTCGAAGATTGTGCGCTACGCCATCCTGATCCTCGTCGTCATCATGGTGCTCGGCCAGTTCGGCGTGCAGACGGCCTCGATCATTGCCGCTATCGGCGCCATCGGCCTCGCCATCGGGCTGGCGCTGCAGGGCACGCTGCAGAACATCGCCGCCGGCATCATGCTGCTTGCGCTGAGACCCTTCCGCATCGGCGAATATGTCGAGGTCGGCCCCATCTCCGGCACCGTGGAGGAGATCGGCCTGTTCGCCACCAGGCTGAGGACGGTCGACGGCGTCTATGTGCTGGCGCCCAATTCGACGCTTTGGAACCAGCCGGTGCGCAATTATACGCGCAACGGTGTGCGGCGTGGCGATGTCACGCTGACCATCGGTTCCTGGAATGACATCGACCTGGCGCAAAAGGTGATGCTCGGCGTCGCCGCCACAGAGCGGCGCGTCAGGCGCGAGCCGGTCCCGATTGCCTTCGTCTCCACCGTCGGAGACAGCGGCGTCGCCATCAGCCTGCGCTACTGGACCTCGGCCGCCGATTTCTTCGCCACTCAGATCGATCTTACCAAACGCGCCAAGCAGGCCTTCGACGCCGAAGGCATTTCGGTCCCGGCGCCGCCACCGGAAGCGCCGAGCCAGGAACCGTCCGTGACCAGGCAGTAGGACGCAGGCTCAACGCTAATTGCCGGAGCGACGCTGCTCGTCCGGCGCGAAGGCGAGCTCCACCGGCAGCGGCGCCTGCGCGCACATCGGCGCGAAGCTGCCGGTCGCGGTGGCCGGAACCGGCCGTGCCGCCAGCATCCGCCACAAGACGAACAGGCAGAACGCCGAGGCAATGAAGATCCCGACATAGATGAAGGTTCCGGTGCCGTAGACCGCGGAAAGCGCCGTCACGATGCCCGGCACCACGAACCCGGCCAGCGACCAGGCAAAAAGCATCGAGCTCGACAGGGCCAGCAGGTCATCCTTGCCCGCGCGGTCGGCGGCGTGCGCGCTGGATAGCGAATAGATCGATTCCGACGCCCCATCCCAGATCAGATAGACCACAAGCAGAACGCCCAGCGCCCCGCCGTCGAAGGTGATGGCGAACAGGCTGGCAACGAGGGCAAGCAGTGCCGCGCCGATCAGCACATAGCGCCGGTCGGTCCGGTCCGAGATCCAGCCGAGCGGTATCTGCAGGATCAGCGTGCCGACCGGCATGGCCGACAACAGCAGCGCCACATCCGCCTGGCTGTAGCCCTTGGCGGTGGCATGGATCGGCGCGAAACCGGAGATGATCATCGACAGGCCGCCGACGGCGAGCATGCCGGCGACGCCGACCGGCGAGATCCGCCAAGCGCGACCAAGCGCGACGGATGCCGCCTGCGGCGGTGGCGGCTGCGCCAGCCGCGTCATGCCGACCGGCAGGATCGACAGCGCCGTGAAGGCGATGCCGATCAGCGGCGCTGCCGACGTCCGGATGTCGATGGCGGCGAGCGTCGCATAGCCAACACCGAGGCCCGCGACATAGGCAACATAGAACACCGCCATGACGCGGCCGCGTATGGCATTGGCCACGGCATCGTTCAGCCAGCTCTGGGCGACGATGAACAGGCCGCATATGGCGAACCCGTAGAGCGCGCGCGCCGCGATCCAGATGAGCGGGATCGGCCCTGCGCCGATCGCGGCGTTGGAGAGCGCGATCAGCGCCGAAAGCACCATGAAGGCGCGCGCATGCCCGACCCGGCGCACCAGCGGGCCAGTCAGGATGCAGCCGGCGAGCCCGCCGGCCGACAGCCCGGTGACGATCAGCCCGGCCCAGGTCGGATCGAAGCCGTCGGCGCCGAGTCGCACCGGGATGAAGGCGAACATCAGCCCGTTGCCGATCGCGATCAGCGCCATCGACACGACAACGCTGGCAATGGCGATCAGCGGCGCCGGCTGCTTGCTATCCTCTCGCTCGATGGTGGTGCGGTTCTTCTCAAGCATTCGTGCAGCATCGCCCACCGCACGGCGAAAGGCCGCCGCAAAAGCGACATCGCCGGACGGGCAGCGGCGCCGACCTCACATGGCCAGAATTTCGCCCAACGGCGAGCTCGGCGGCACATCGGCCAGCCGCAGCTTCCAAAGCGAGCCGTGCCAAAGATGGATCGCCAGCGTTTCCGGCTTCACCACATCGGCGATGGATTTCCGGGGATCTAGCAGCGTGCCAGCGCCCTCGACATTGGGATAGAACACATCCACCGGCGAAGCCTCGCCCAGCAGCCCGTGCTTGCGCGCCAGATAGGTCAGCAGGGGTGGGCCGATCGAGGCATGCGGCAGGTCCTGGAATCCCCTCACCCTACCGAGCGCCCGCAAAGCGCCGAAGCGCAGCCGCTTGGTCCACGAATACCATTCGGGAAACCGCTTAGGGTGGTCGACCGTCTCGACCAGATCGGCGAGGATCGGCGAGCCAACGGGAAGGCTCAGCACCGCATTGTTGATGCGTGTCTCGCTTTCCCAGCCGAACAGATAGGGTCGCCGGCACAGCGGCCGCACGCAATACATGTCGCAGTCGATGTAGATCTCGGCGCCGGTGGCCAGGAGCTTGTAGCGGAAGATGTCGGCGAACAGCGCCAGGCCGCCATTGCGATGCCTGATGATGCGCTCACGTGGCAGGATTCTTGTCGCATCGACGAGTTCGACGCCAGCCGGCGCGTCGCCGGGGTCGTCATAGACATGCAGCAGCGTGCGGTGGCCTGCCCTGACGAAGGACTTCAGGCAGGCGGTGTGCATTGCCCCGAGCGGCCCGCCGATCCAGAAAGCATGAACCGCGGGCAGTCCGGGATCGGTCATGGCTTCGCCAGCTTGCGGATGGCGCTCGACGACAGCGACGAGCGCGGGCCGTGGATGAAGGTCCAGGCCGGCGCCTTCATGCGGGCTAGGCGCGGCGCGTCGCCCTCGTCGACGCGGGCATAGTCGAAGGTCTTGGCGACCACCGAGGACAGGAAGGAGAGCGTGGCGCCCGGGCGGTCGATGACGGCGATCGGGAAGGTCATGACGATCTGGCGCCAGCGCTGCCAGCGGTGGAAGGCGCGCAGCGAATCGGCGCCCATGATCCAGACGAAGTCGACGCCGGGATTGCGCGCCTTGACCAGCGCCAGCGTGTCGGCGGTGAAGCGGAAATGATGCGCGGCCTCGAAGGCGGTGACCTTCATCTTCGGGTTGCGGGCTGTCTTTTCGGAGAGTTCGATGCGCTCGGCGAGCGGCGCCAGCTCGCGCGTGCTCTTCAGCGGATTGCCCGGCGTCACCATCCACCACAGCTGGTCGAGCGCCAGGCGTCTGAGCGCGATCTCGGCGACCAGCGCATGTCCGGCATGCGGCGGGTTGAACGAGCCGCCGAACAGGCCAACCGCAACCCCTTTGCCGGCATGCGGCATGCGTAGATAGTGCGATGGGACGGCGGGCTCGGAAGAGGACAGCATCAGGCTCTTCCGGCGAAAAACGTCACGGCCTCACCTGTCCCGACCCGCGCACGCGGTATTTGAACGAGGTCAGTTGCTCGACGCCGACCGGCCCGCGCGCGTGCATTTTGCCGGTGGCGATGCCGATCTCGGCGCCCATGCCGAACTCGCCGCCATCGGCGAACTGCGTCGACGCATTGTGTAGCAGGATCGCCGAATCGATCTCGTTGAAGAAGCGCTCCACCGCCTGCGTGTCCTCGGCGAGAATCGCTTCGGTGTGGTGCGAGGAGAAGGTCTCGATATGCTCGATCGCGCCCGCGACGCCATCGACCAGCTTCACCGCGATGATGGCGTCGAGATACTCGGTCACCCAGTCGGCATCGGTCGCGGGACTAGCGTCGGAGAACGCCTTCAGCACCTCTCCGTCGGCATGGATCTCACAGCCCGCCGCCCGCAAGGCTACGAGGATGGGCACGAGATGGGTCGCCGCCGCCGCGCGGTCGACAAGCAGCGTCTCGGCCGCGCCGCAGACGCCGGTGCGCCGCATCTTGGCATTGACGGCGATCGTCACCGCCATGTCGAGATCGGCCGATCGGTCGACATAGACATGGCAGATGCCTTCGAGATGGGCAAAGACCGGCACCCGCGCCTCGCTCTGAACACGCTCGACCAGGCTGCGGCCGCCGCGCGGAATGATCACGTCGAGATTGCCGCCGAGGCCCTTCAGCATCTCGCCGACGGCGGCGCGGTCGGTGGTCGGCACCAGCTGGATGGCATCCTGCGGCAGGCCAGCCGCTTTCAGCCCCGCTACCATACAGGCATGGATCGCCGCCGACGAATTGAGCGAATCCGAGCCGCCGCGCAGGATCACCGGATTGCCGGCCTTGAGGCAGAGCGCGCCGGCATCGGCCGTCACATTCGGCCGGCTTTCATAGATGACGCCGACGACGCCGAGCGGCGTGCGCACTCGCTCGATGTGGAGTCCGTTCGGCCGGTCCCATTCTGCGATCACGTCGCCGACCGGATCCTTTAGCGCGGCGATCTCGCGAATGCCGTCGGCCATCGCCTCGATGCGCGACGGTGTCAGTTTCAACCGGTCCATGAAGGAACCGGAAAGGCCGGATTCCTCGCCATTCGAGACGTCGATTGCGTTGGCGTCGAGAATCGCCTGCTCGTTGCGAAGAATGGCTTCGGCCATGGCGACAAGCGCGGCGTTCTTGGCGGCGGTGGTGGCAATGGCCAGCGGTCGGGCCGCGGCGCGCGCCTGGCGGCCTGTCCGTGCCATCAAACTGGCTACATCTTCGCCTTGGTGTTTGTTCAGCATTTGACCGCTCCGGTGAAGCTTGGTGGATTTACACGCGGCCGGCCCTCGCGGCAATGGCTGCAAATTTGGGGGAGCAGCATGAAGAGCGCCATAATCCTGTTTGCTCTCGGCGCGATGCTGGCGCCGACAGCCCTACGCGCCGCCGATTACTGCGACGACAAGCTCGAGCCCGGGGAGAGCCCCGACGGCAAGGCCATGGTTATGTACAGTTTGATGGTGCAGCTGGCGCTTGCCGAGCGCTATTGCGGCGCGCCGGCGACACCGCCCTCTCGGATCGCCATCGTTGTCGAGGAATTTCACGGATGTGGGCCGCGCGCTCGGCTTGAAGCGGAGATGGAAAAGAGGGCGAAGGGCGATGCCCCCGCGAAAGTAACGACAACCGACGAACTTATTCGCGACGCCGTTGCCGGAGACGATACGGGCATTGCTCAAACCGAGATCGACCGACGAGCCAAGGCCGGCATCGAAACAGAGATGGGGGGCTGCAGCGAGCTGCTGAAAACGCAACGCGATGTTGAGGAAAGGTACCGCAATCCACCCCAATGGCCGCCGGAGCCCGAGCGCCCATAATCGCGGGCCACGTCTCAGTTGGCGGCGCCGCTCACCACCAGATCGTCGCGGTGGATCATCGCCGAGCGTGCCTCATAGCCGAGCACGGTTTCGATCTCGGCCGTCTTCAGGCCAGCGATCCTTACGGCATCGGCGGCGTCGTAGGCAACCAGCCCGCGCGCGATCTCGCGGCCCTCGGGCGACAGGATCGCCACCGTATCGCCGCGCGAAAAATTGCCGCTGACCAGCTTGACGCCCGCCGGCAGCAGCGACTTGCCCGATAGCAGCGCGCCGATGGCGCCGGCATCGACGGTGAGCCGTCCCGCCGGTTCGAGCTGCCCGGCGATCCAGGTCTTGTAGCCCTTCACCGGATTGGTGCTCGGCTTGAAGAAAGTGGCGCGTTCGCCGCGTTCGATCGCCATCAGCGGCGACAGCCTGGTGCCCGACGTGATGACCATGGCGGTGCCGGCCGCATTGGCGATCTTGCCGGCGTCGAGCTTTGTGCGCATGCCGCCGCGCGACAGCTCGGAGGCGGCGGCACCCGCCATCGCCTCGATGTCGGGGGTGATGCGATCGACCACCGGGATGAATTTGGCTTGCGGATCCCTGGCCGGCGGCGCCGTGTAGAGCCCGTCGATGTCGGAGAGCAGCACCAAAAGGTCGGCCCCCATCATCGTCGCCACCCGCGCCGCCAGCCGGTCGTTGTCGCCATAGCGGATTTCGGAGGTCGCGACCGTATCGTTCTCGTTGATGA
>NZ_RZOT01000306.1:0-7125 GCF_003999085.1 Mesorhizobium sp. M4A.F.Ca.ET.090.04.2.1 | reverse complement strand
ACGCCAGCCTGTCGACGACCCAAATCTACACCGGCGTCGACACCGCGCGGCTGCTGGAGATCTACGAATCCGCGCATCCACGGGCGTAAACCGCCGACTTCGTAGGCGACGCGATGGGCCTTTCGGTTGATCGTCAGGACATCATCGGACAACGCAAGCTGTTGTTAAGACCAACAGCACCGAAAACAATTTCATTCTGTCGATTAACTGTTTTGCCGCTTTTCAGCGCTAAGACGCTTCCTCATGAAACGCGTCATCGCCATCGCTGATCGCGCGGCCCTCGTGTCGCTGAGGCTGCTTGTCGCGCTGAACGTACTGTTCTTCCTGTCCTTCCTCGTCGTCCTGCTGCTGGCCGGCAGGGCACATGCCGAAGCTGCAGCCTGCGGCGGCAACGACATGCTGAGCGCGCTGCAGAAGGACGATCCGGCCACCTATCGCAAGATCGAGGCCGAAGCGGCGGCGACGCCGAACGGCAAGGGCCTCCTTTGGAAACTCGAAAAGCCGGGCGAAAAGCCTTCCTTCCTGTTCGGCACGATGCACATGACCGATCCGCGCGTCACCACGCTGCCGGCGTCCGCGCGAAAGGCTTTCGGCGCCGCCGACACGGTCGTCATCGAGACCACCGAAGTGCTCGACCAGCAGAAGATGATGGCCGCGCTCGTCAAGGAGCCGGACCTGATGATGTTCACCGACAGCACCACGCTGTCCTCGCTGCTGTCGCCCGACGACGCGGCGACGATGAACAAGGCGCTCGACGCGCGCGGCATTCCACCGGCGACCGTCGCCAAGATGAAGCCGTGGATGTTGTCGGCCATGGTGGCGCTGCCGGCCTGCGAGCTGGCGCGCAAGGCCGGCGGCGCGCCGGTGCTCGACGTCAAGCTCGCCGAGGACGCCAAGGCCTCGGGCAAGGCCGTCGAGGGGCTGGAGACCGTCGCCGACCAGCTTCATGCCATGGCCTCGCTGCCGCTTGCCTTCCACATGAAGGGCCTGGTCGACACGTTGAAGCTCGGCGACAAGGTCAATGACGTCAACGAAACCATGATCGTGCTCTACCAGCACGGCGACACCGGCATGTTCTGGCCGCTGTTTCGAGCAGTCCTGCCCGGCGACGCCGACGATCCGGCCAGCTACGCCGCCTTCGAGGAAACCATGATCACCAGCCGCAACAAGGTGATGGCCGATCATGCCGCGCCGTTCTTGGCCAGGGGCAATGCCTTCATCGCGGTGGGCGCCTTGCACCTTCCCGGCCCGCAGGGGCTGGTCGAGGATTTTCGCAAGGCCGGCTACACGGTGACCGCCGTCGACTGATCCGCACGGCCGGGTTGCGCTTCGATCGGGAAGGAGCGCCGGTGCCGTGCTGATTCGTGACTTGGCGGCGCAAGGCTCCCCGGTTTCGTGCCGAATGGTGTCGAAAGACCGGGTTCGGCTCGATCCCGACCCATTTTGTGGTGGAAATGCCTGCCGGCAGGGGATCCCAGGTCAGAATTGCCCTGCTTTCAGCATTTTCCGGGCCTAGTATGAAACCCGTTCAACGGTCGCGCGTTGACGGTTGTTATTTGATACTTTTCATCCACGGAGGACACTTTTATGGCGAACCCTAACGACACTCCCAGATCGGGCGGCGGCGGCAGTGGCTGGCTGATTGCCCTGGTGGTCATTATCCTGGCCATTGTTGCCTACTATGTTTTCGGAAGAAGCGGCGAAGCTCCGGCGCCCGCCGAGCCGCCGGCCGCCAGCACACCGGCGCCCGCTCCCGAGCCGATGAAACCTGCGGAACCTGCCCCGGCACCTGCGCCAGCGCCCGCTCCGGCACCAGAGCCGGCTCCCGCGCCAGCACCGGCCCCGGCGCCCGCTCCGGCACCTGCGCCGTCTCCGTAATCAGGCTTAGCTCAACGACGAACGGCCCGCCGAAAGGCGGGCCGTTTTGTTTGGTGGCAACCACGTTTTCGACGGGCGTTCGGCGCCGCCGCGTGGCGCGCAGCTAGATGTGGATCGGCTTGAAGAAGGTGGCCAGCGCCGCTTCCTTCACCGCTTCCGACATCGTCGGGTGTGCGTGGCAGGTACGGGCTAGATCTTCCGACGAGCCGCCGAACTCCATCAGCACCGCCGCCTCGTGGATCATCTCGCCGGCGCCGAAGCCGACGATGTGGACTCCGAGCACGCGGTCGCTTTGCTTGTCGGCCAGGATCTTGACGAAGCCGTCGGTATGCAGCATGGCGCGCGCCCGGCCATTGGCGGTGAACGGGAACTTGCCGGCCTTATAGTCGATGCCGGCCTTCTTCAACTCCTCCTCGGTCTTGCCGACCGAGGCGATCTCCGGGCTGGTATAGACGACGCTCGGGATCACGTCGTAGTTCACATGGCCGGCCTGGCCGGCAATGATCTCGGCCACCGACACGCCCTCGTCCTCGGCCTTGTGCGCCAGCATCGGCCCGGCGATGACGTCGCCGATGGCGTAGATGCCGGGCACGTTGGTCCTGAGGTGCCGGTCGGTCTTGACGCGGCCGCGCTCGTCGACCTCGACGCCGGCTTCCTTCAGCCCGAGGCTGTCGGCATAGGGGCGGCGGCCGGTGGCGACCAGCACCACGTCGGCGGCGATCGTTTCGGCGGCGCCTCCCTTCACCGGCTCGAAGGTGATGCTGGCGCCCTTCTTGGCCTTGGCGACTCCGGTGACCTTGGCGCCGAGCTTGAACTCGAAACCCTGCTTGGAAAGCAGCCGCTGGAACTGTTTCGAAACTTCGCCGTCCATGCCGCCGAGGATGGCGTCGAGGAATTCGACGACAGTGACCTTGGCGCCGAGCCTGGCCCAGACCGAGCCGAGCTCCAGCCCGATGACGCCACCGCCGACCACCACCAGATGGCCCGGCACCTTTTCCAGCGACAGCGCGCCGGTCGACGACACGATCACCTTCTCGTCGAAGTCGACCTTGACGCCGGGAATGCCGGCAACGTCCGAGCCGGTGGCGATCACGATGTTCTTGGTCTCGATCTCCTCGACCTTGCCGTCCTCACCGGTGACCGAGACCTTGCCGGCTGCGACCACCTTGCCGGTGCCTTGGAAGCTATCGATCTTGTTCTTCTTGAACAGGAAGGCGACGCCGTTGACGTTGGCCGTCACGGTCGCGTCCTTGTGCGCCATCATCTTCTTCAGATTGAGCTTCGGCGTGCCGATTTCGACGCCGAGCGTGTCGAAGGAATGGCCGGCCTCGGCGAACATCTCGGAGGCGTGAAGCAGCGCCTTCGACGGGATGCAGCCGATGTTGAGGCAGGTGCCGCCGAAGGTGGCGTTCTTCTCGATCACCGCCGTCTTCAGCCCGAGCTGCGCCGCCTTGATGGCGCAGACATAGCCGCCCGGTCCCGATCCGATGATTACAACGTCATAAGCCATGGTGTTGTCCCTTTATCCGGCCTTCAGCGGCCGCCGCTCACATTCAGGATCGCGCCCGTTATATAGGAGGCCGCATCCGACAGAAGATAGAGAACGGCGCTGGCGACCTCATCGGCCGTCCCCGCCCTCTTCATCGGCAGCATATCCTGCATCCGCGCCACACGATCGGGCTGGCCGCCGGACGCGTGGATCTCGGTGTCGGTGATGCCGGGGCTGACCGCATTGACGCGGATGCCTTCCGTCGCCACCTCGCGCGCCAGGCCGATGGTCAAAGTGTCGATCGCGCCCTTGGAGGCGGCGTAGTCGACATATTCGCCGGGCGAACCCAGCCTCGCCGCGGCGGAAGAGATGTTGACGATGCCGCCGCCCTTGCCGCCATGCCGGGTCGACATGCGCTTGACCGCCTCACGCGCGCAGAGGAAGGAGCCGACGACATTGACGCGCATCATGCGCTCTACCCGCGCGGCGCTCATCTCGTCGACGCGCGTCTTGGCGTCGACGATGCCGGCATTGTTGACGAAAGCATCGAGCCGGCCGAAGGTTCTGTCCACCGCCTCGAACATCGCCAGCACATCGGCCTCGTTGCCGACATCGCCCTTGACGGCAATGGCCTCGCCGCCCGCGGCCTTGAGTTCGGCGACGAGCGCCTCGGCGACTGCCTGGTTGGAGACAAAATTGACAGCGACACGATAGCCGGCCTGGCTGGCCTGCCGGCAGATGGCGGCGCCGATGCCGCGGCTGCCGCCGGTGACCAGCAGCGTCTTCTTGTCCGCGCTCATTCCTGGCAGCCTTTCAGCAGGAAGACATCCCACGGCACCTTGGAAAAGCCGTCCGGGCCATAGGCGGCCGACATCTGCAGCGAAGCACCTAGATCTGGAAAGATCAGGCTTTTCGGCGCCTCCGCGCCTTCGGCCGGCAGCAGCGCGATGTTGCCCTTGTCGTCGGCGCTGTAGACGACGCCCTCCCACACCGTGCAGGCGGCGAGTTCATCGCCGGTCACGTCGCCGGTCGGGCATTTGTACATCAGCGAGCCATGCGGCCGCGCCACGCCGTCGGTCCACATGACGATACCGTCCAGCACCACGCCCTTGTCGAGCAGCATCTTGAAGCTGTTGGTGACGGTGGCCGAGTCCATGGTCGGCCTGAAATCGATGCCGGCCTCGCTTTCGGCATCGCCATAGACGGCGAGTTCCAGCGGGCAGGCGGCGTGGGCCTCATGACCCGCTGCGAGGACAGCCAGCGAACCGGCCATATATCCGATTATGGGCGAGGTGACGTTTGCCATCAGTTGGCTTGGCTGCTCTCGCGGCCGTCGGCGTTTTCGAGCACGCCGAAATCGGTCATCAAGACCAGCGGCTCGCCGGCCGCGTCCAATCCCCAGAAGGACGGATAGAAGCCGTCGCCCCAACCGCTCCAGAACATCGCGATGTTGGTCGCCTTGCCGGCGACCGGATGATGCATGACGAACCGATCCTGGTTGGGCGCGAATTCGGCCGCCAGCACATCGTCATAATAATTCTGGTCGGGCTTTAGCCTGTCCTGCGCGGCCGACATCAGCGCCATCGCCGTCTTGTCCATGAACGAGCCCAGACCGGCATCGACGGGATAGCCGAAGATCTCGTCGGCCTTAAGCGTCGCGATATCCTGGCCGGGCATGGTGGCGAGTTCCCAGCGCACCGGCGTGCCGGGATGGAAGCGTAGGAAGGCCGCCGCCACACGGCCCTGCGCCTCGAACAGCGAAACCGGATAGTGCCCGGGCTTCACCTTGCGGCTCAGCGCCGGCCAGTCATCGCTTGTAACCAGGGGATCGCAGGCGATGATCTCACCTGTCGGCAACTCAAGGTCTCCGATTGGCGTGATCGCTATCTTGCGCTCCGCCAGTTGCGTCTCGCTGAGCGCGAAGATACCGAGGTTGCTGCTCGCCTTTGCCGGATCCCATTGTGCGGCGATTGCCAGCGAAGGGATAGCCGTGGACAGGCCCAGTCCGACAAGGCCGCGCCGAAAAACCCGCTGTAAGCCGCGCGCCGCACGCCCCAGCCCGAACCCCAGGTGCTCCAGCCAGCCACTCATAGCGGGTCAGCCTTCGATCACAGATCGAGCACCAGCCGTTCCGGATCCTCCAGGCTTTCCTTGACGCGCACCAGGAAGGTCACCGCTTCCTTGCCGTCGACGATGCGGTGGTCGTAGCTGAGCGCCAGGTACATCATCGGCCGGATCACGATCTGGCCGCCGACCACCACCGGCCGGTCCTGGATCTTGTGCATGCCGAGGATGCCCGACTGCGGCGCATTCAGGATCGGCGTCGACATCAGCGACCCGTAGACGCCGCCATTGGAGATGGTGAAGGTGCCGCCCTGCATGTCGGCGACGGAAAGCTTGCCGTCGCGCGCGGCGAGGCCGAGGCGGCCGATCTCCTTCTCGATCTCGGCTATTCCCATCTGGTCGGCATCCCGCACCACCGGCACCACCAGGCCCTTGTCGGTGCCGACGGCGACGCCGACATGGGCGAAGTTCTTGTAGATGATGTCGGTGCCGTCGATCTCGGCGTTGACCGCCGGGATCTCCTTCAGCGCATGCGTCACCGCCTTGGTGAAGAAGCCCATGAAGCCGAGCTTCACGCCGTGCTTCTTCTCGAACACGTCCTTGTACTTGGATCGCAGCGCCATCACCGCGCTCATGTCGACCTCGTTGAAGGTGGTGAGCATGGCGGCGGTCGACTGCGCTTCCTTGAGCCGCCGCGCGATGGTCTGGCGCAGCTTGGTCATGCGCACGCGCTCCTCGCGCGGGGCGTCTTCGGCCGGCGACGGCGCGCGGACGACGACCGGGGCCGGCGCCGATTTCGGCGTCTCGGCCGGCTGCGACGGCGCGCCCCTGGCGATGGCGTCGAGCACGTCGCCCTTCAGCACCTGGCCGCGCTTGCCGGTGCCGGTGATCTGGTCGACCGCGAGGTTGGCCTCGGCGATCAGCTTCGCCGCCGCCGGCGCCGGCGGCATGGAGCGCTGCTCGATCGCGCCGGCATCGCCGGCGATCTTGGCGGTCTCGGCGGCAGCCTGCTTGACGGTGGACGCCGCCTCGGGGCTGGAGGCCTGCGACACGGCTTGCGGCTTGGTCGCGGGCGCCGCCGCCTCGCCGCCGGCCGAGATCGAGCCGAGCAGCGCGCCGACGCCGACCGTCTCGCCTTCCTTTGCGATGATCTCGCCCAGCGTTCCGGCGCCCGGGGACGGCACTTCCACCGTCACCTTGTCGGTCTCGAGCTCGACCAGCGGCTCATCGGCGGCGATCGCGTCGCCAACCTTCTTGAACCATTTGCCGATGGTCGCTTCGGTGACGGATTCGCCGAGGGTGGGGACGCGGATTTCGGTAGCCATTGTGCCTGTCCGTTCTGTCTCGTTAAGGTTCTATTCGCCGAGCGCGTCGTCGAGCAAGGCGGCGAGCTGGCTGAGATGCTTCGACATCAACCCGGTCGCCGGCGAGGCCGAGGCCGGACGGCCGGTGTAGCGCACCCGCTGATGCTTGGCGTCGATATGTGCCAGCACCCATTCCAGATAGGGGTCGATGAACGACCAGGCGCCCATGTTCTTGGGCTCCTCCTGGCACCACACCATCTCGGCATTGCGGAAGCGTGACAGTTCGGTGATCAGCGCCTTGGCCGGGAACGGATAGAGCTGCTCGACGCGCAACAGGTAGATGTCGTTGATGCCGCGCTTCTCGCGTTCCTCGTAGAGGTCGTAATAGAC
>NZ_RZOT01000305.1:0-7127 GCF_003999085.1 Mesorhizobium sp. M4A.F.Ca.ET.090.04.2.1 | reverse complement strand
CTCTCGAGCATTTCGGGGAGCGCCTCGTCGTCCGGCGCGCGTTCGCATTCCTGCGCATGCAGGAAGATCGGCCCGGTCTCGGCATAGGGCTGCAACTCGGGAAACGGCCGGTAGGCCAGGACGAGATACGCTTCGCCGGCGCCGACGTTCTTGAGGCAATGCCGGCACGGCACGCCGTCGCCATCGGAAATCTGGCGCTCAGGCTTGTGGCCATAGGCGTCCGCCCCGCCGCGCTGCAAGGTTCTCACATCGTCGGTCGGCAGGGCTTTGAACTGGATGGGCATGGCAAATCTCCGGTGTCGCTGACCGGAACTATGCGGTCCCCGGCACGCTTCCCACCCGATTCCTGCCAAGCAGCGTCAGTCGATGAGCGCGTCGAGCCCGCGCACCAGCGCCTTGCCGACCCAGCCGGTCGCGCCGGCCATTATCACACGTATCGTCATCGTCGGATCCACTCGCGCGATCTTCGTTGGCCCTGGACATCAAGCGAAATGGAAAGAGCCCGGGTCATTCAAGCCGGGCTCTTTTGAACGGCGATCCAGGCGAAGGCCTGACGCGGGCGCTATCGGATGAAGTCGTCGAGGCGGCGCAAGGTCACCCTGCGGTTGCGCCAGTTCTCCTGCTGTGTCGGCACCAGCAGGAACTCCTCGCCATAGCCGACGGTTTCGAGCGCATGGCCGGGCACGCCGAACTCGCGCACCAGCGTCCGCTTCAGCGAGGCGGCGCGCTGCTCCGAGAGGATCTGGTTCGACTGGAAGGACCCGACCGCATCGGTATGGCTCTCGATCAGGATGCGGGCGCCGCGATTGCGCCGCAGGATGCGGTGTAGCGCATCGGCGATGTTTTCGATCTTGCCGTATTGCGGCTCCGAGATCGCAGCCGAGCCGAAGGCGAAGTTGATCGACTGGATGTCGATCGAGCGCGCCATGCGCCTGAGGTCCGGCCGGCGCTTGAATTCGCGGATGGTGACGCGCTGATTGGGGCGCAGCTTCACCCTGGGCGCTGCCTCGAGCTGGCGCTCGATCGTCGCGGCGGAAGGCGTGGTGGCCTGGGCAAATGCAAGGCTCGGCATGGCAAGTGCCGCAATCATGGCAACGGCAAATGTACGTCGGGTCAGCATGTCATTCTCCTTCGGCCCGTCCTTCTGACGGGCGCGTTGATCTTGCCGACACCTTGGCAAAGTCGGCCTGAAGCGAGGATGAACGAACAGATGCCAAGTTTTCCGACTGGCCAGACATGTCGCTCCGCGCCATGATGATCCCGGAACAACGCGGCAGCGGTTGACGGAGCTGGCGAGGATCCGAGCATGATCACCGGAGGATGCCTGTGCGGCGCAGTCCGCTACGAAAGCAGCGCGGAGCCGATCACCACGCGCCTGTGCTGGTGCCGCTTCTGCCAGTATATCGCGGCCGGCAACGCGGCGGTGAGCGTCTGCTTCCTGACCGCGCGGATCAAGATCGCCGGCGAGACGCGCGACTATGAGAGCGTGGCCGATAGCGGCAACAGGATGCACCGGCGCTTTTGCCCAGCCTGCGGGGTGCATCTCTTCAGCGAGGCGGAGACGCGCCCGCATCTCATTTTTGTGCGCGCGGGCACGCTCGACGATCCGAACATGATCAGGCCCGGTGCGACGCTATGGACGGCCAAGGCGCCGGCCTGGGCCTGCATCGACACCTCGCTGCCAACCTTCGAGGGCCAGCCGCCACCGGTGGCGTAGGCGGCATCGATACTACGGCCGCATGACGCTCGCGGATCGCTCGGCGAAGGAGAGCGGGTGCACGATCTCCTTCTTCTGCGCAACCGGTGTGAAGCCGAGCTTTTGGTAGAGCGGCAGTGCCGCCGGGTGGTCGAGCGTGCAGGTCTGCACCGTCACCCGCTTCGGACCATGCGACCAGGCGGCAGAGATCGCGGCGCCCAGGAACCAGCGGCCGATGCCTTGTCCATGCGCATGCTCCATCATGCCGAAATAGGCGAGTTCCACCTCTTCCGGCATATGCGGCTTGAGGTCGAAGAAGCCGGCCGGCGCGCCGTCGAGATAGAGCACCCTGATGTCGCGGTCCTCGCGATGGAGGCCCGCTGAAAGCTCCTCGTCGCTCAGCCTCAGCACATTCACCCAATGCCATTTGCGCCCCACCCGATCCATCAGGTAGCGGTAGAAATGCAGCGGGATATCCCTGGTCTTCAGGAGCGCGACCTGTCGGTTATACGGCACCGGCGGCGACGCGGCCGGCGGCGCATGCATTTCGAGAAACGTCACCGTGACGTCGATGTCCTCCAGCGCGCCGTTTTCCATCACCGTCATTCCTTGCCCGTCACCACGGGCGTATCGGCAAGCCCGCCCCATTCGGTCCATGAGCCGTCGTAAAGCCTGTTGTCGGTGTGGCCAAGCGTCTCCAGCGCCAGCGTAATCGCCGCCGCTGTGATGCCCGAGCCGCATGACGTGACGACCGGCTTCGACAGGTCTATGCCGGCATCCTCGATCACCTTGCGCAAGCGATCCCTGGGCAGCAGCTCGCCGTTCTCGGCCAATGCCGTGACCGGTACGTTGCGGGCGCCAGGCATATGCCCGGAGCGGATGCCGGCGCGCGGCTCCGGATCGGTCCCGGCAAAACGGCCGGCGGATCGCGCATCGGCGATCTGACTTTCTCGCCCGTCGACGATGCGGCGCATTTCGGCGAGGCCGACGACCCGCGCGGCATCGAAGTCGGCGTGAAAGATGCACGGCGCGATCCTCGTCGGCTCCGCTGTCACTGGGCGCCCCTCCGCCTTCCAGCGATCGAAGCCGCCGCTCAGGATGTAGACCTGGAAGACGCCCATGACCCGGAACATCCACCAGCCGCGCGGCGCCGAGAAATAGCCCGGGCCGTCATAGACCACGATCGTGTCGTCGGCCGAAACGCCCATGGCGCCGACATACTGCGCGAAATCTTGCGGCGACGGCAGGGTGTGCGGAAGCCCGGAATCCGGGTCCGAAATGGCGTCCTGATCGAGGAAGCGGGCGCCGGGAATATGCGCCGCCTCATATTCGGCGCGCGCATCGCGCTTTTGCGCAGGCAGATACCAGGACGCGTCGATGATCGTCAGGCCGGGCTCGCCCAAGCGCTTCTCAAGCCAATCCGTGTCGACGATGAAAGGACTATCTTCAGCCATTTTTCTCCTCCCATCCCGCAACAGTGCCGTCGATCAGATCGCCGGCATCGGCCCGAAGCGGATGCGGAAACGCCGGTTCTCGCGGCCTTTCTTCTCGATCTTGCCGATATGGATCTCGCCGACCTCTCCGGTGCTCCTCACATGGGTGCCACCACAGGGCTGGCTGTCGATCGAGGCATTGTCGCCGATGCAAACCAGACGGATCTTGCCGGTGCCGACAGGCGGACGCACGTTCTTGGATTTCACCAGGCCCGGATTGGCGGCGAGCTCCTGGTCGGTGATCAGCCGGGTGAAGATCGGATGGTCGGCACGCACCAGCTCCATGAGTCTCGCCGTCACATCCTCCTTGGTGAAGCCGGCATCGGGAATGTCGAAGTCCACCCGGCTGTCGTCCTCGGAAACGGCCGCGCCGGTGATCGGGAACGGGCAAACGACGGTGAGCAGATGGCAGGCCGCGTGCATGCGCATCAGAAGATGCCGCCGCTGCCAGTCGATGGCAAGCTTCAGCCGTTCGCCAATCGTCGGCACCGCTTGTCCGGGCGCCGGCACATGGATGATCTCGTCCTTGGTCTCGCCGGTGATGGTGGCGGCGATCGCGACGCGGCTGCCGTCGGCGCGCTCCAGCAAGCCGGTGTCGCCCGGCTGGCCGCCCGAGCTTGCGTAGAAGATCGTCCGGTCCAGAACGACGCCGCCGCGATCGTTGATTGCGACAACCGCTGCCTCGGCCTCCTTCAGGTAGGCGTCATCGCGAAACAGAGCTTCCGTTTTGTGCACCATCACGCGACCTTTTCGAAGGGCACCGAAATGTCGGCGGTCTCTTCCATCCAGCGAGGCACCGGCAGGTTCTTCTCGCGCAGGAACTCGGGATTGAACAGCTTCGACTGGTAGCGCGTGCCGTAGTCGCAAAGCATGGTCACGATGGTGTGGCCGGGGCCAAGCTCCCGCGCCAGGCGGATCGCGCCGGCGATGTTGATGCCGGTCGAGCCGCCGACGCACAACCCCTCCTCCTGGATAAGGTCGAAGACGATCGGCAGCGCCTCCTCGTCGGGGATCTGGAAGGAGAAGTCGGGCGTAAACCCTTCGAGGTTGGCGGTAATGCGCCCCTGGCCGATGCCTTCGGTGATCGAGCTACCCTCGGCCTTCAATTCGCCGCTGGTGTAGAAACTGTAGAGCGCGGCCCCCAGCGGATCGGCGAGAGCGATCTTCACGTCCCTGCTCTTGCCTTTTAGCCCGAGCCCGACACCGGCCAGCGTCCCGCCCGAGCCGACCGCCGAGACGAAACCGTCAACCTTGCCGTTGGTCTGCGTCCAGATTTCCTCGGCCGTAGTCCTGATATGGCCGTCGCGGTTGGCGACATTGTCGAACTGGTTCGCCCAGATCGCACCGTTCGGCTCGGTGCGCGCCAATTGTTCGGCCAGACGCCCCGACAGCTTCACGTAATTGTTCGGATTCTTGTAGGGCACCGCCGGCACTTCGATCAGCTCGGCGCCGAGCAATTTGATGGTATCCTTCTTCTCCTGGCTCTGCGTGTCCGGAATGACGATCACCGTGCGGTAGCCAAGCGCCTTGGCAACCAGCGTCAGGCCGATGCCGGTGTTGCCGGCCGTGCCCTCGACGATAACCCCGCCAGGCTTCAGCAGCCCGCGCTGCTCGGCATCGCGGATGATGAACAGGCCTGCGCGGTCCTTGACCGACTGTCCCGGATTCATGAATTCGGCCTTGCCCAGGATCTCGCAGCCCGTTGCTTCCGAGGCCTTGTTGAGGCGGATCAGGGGCGTGTTGCCGATCGCGTCGATCACAGAACGGGGCATCAAGGATTCCTTGTGTAGGTGCGGCGAGACCCTAGAAACCCAAAGCCCCGGTTTCAAGGCAAGAATTCGCCTGGTCCAGTCGCATTTCAGGCACTGCAATCTCCTGAATTCAGATGCTGTGTTCCAGCATGCATTTCAACCTTGCGCCGAAAAGCGCTCTTTTCATTCGATTTCTTCGCCGCTAGAGCACTACCGACACATTGGCAGGACACAGCATGACACTCTACCGGGCCAACCCGAAGCATGGCGTCGCCTGGATAACGGGCGGCAGCAGCGGCATCGGCCGCGCATTGGCCAAGGATCTTGCCGCGAAGGGCTATGCCGTCGCGGTGACGGCGCTTGCGGACGATCCGATCGACACGCTGATCGTCGAGACGGCGCAGATGCCCGGGCATGTGAAGTCGTATCCTTGTGACGTTACCGACGAGACGGGCATGGCAAGGGCGGCCGCCGCGATCGAGAAGGACATGGGGCCGATCGTGCTCGCGGTCTTCAACGCCGGCAATTACATCGCCACGCCCGGTGAGCACCTCGTGGTGAGCGATTTCCGCCGCTCCTTCGACGTCAACTATTTCGGCATCGTCAATGGCCTGGTGCCCGTCGTTGAGCATATGCGCGTGCGCGGACGCGGCCATGTCGTGCTCGTCGGCTCGGTCACCGCCTATTCAGGTTGGCCGACCACCGCCGCCTATGGCGGCACCAAGGCGGCGATCAACATCCTGGCGGAGTCGTTGAAATACGACTTCGACAAGATGAACATCCGGGTTCAGGTGATGAACCCCGGCTTCGTCGACACCCCGCTGACGGAAAAGAACACGCTGCCAATGCCGGGGCTGATGCCTGTCCACCGCGCATCCCGCCGCATGGTGCGCGGCATCGAGAAAGGTGGCTTCGAGGTCACATTCCCCTACCGCATCAGCTGGCCGCTGAAATTGCTCGGCCTCTTGCCGCGACCGATCTGCCGTTGGGTGATCGGCGTCACGACCGGCTGGAGGGCACGGCCGCTGAATTTCGACCGCAAGCTGCCGCACGAAATGGGCCCGGACCAGGCGACTTAGGCCGGCGCACGGGTGTTGCCTGTCGGCAGGCACGGCCATAGGTTGAGAATTGTTGCTTGGAGTCTGTAATGGGGCGGCGGATCGTGCTTGCGGTGCTGGGGCTTGCTGTCGTCTTCTCCATGGCCTTCGTGCTCGGCCCGCGCGTACCCGTCGACACGAAGATCCGTTTCGATCCGTCCGCGATCGGCGACGATCCGCAGGCCTATCTGGCGCGCGAAGAGGCCGCCGTGCCCAACATCCGCGACGGGCTGGAAAAGGAGATCATCTGGGCAAATCCGATGGTTCACGCCAAGACGCCGCTGGCCATCGTCTACATCCACGGCTTCTCGGCCTCGAAGGGCGAGGTTCGGCCGCTGCCGGATGACGTCGCCGATGAGCTTGATGCCAACCTGTTCTACACGCGCCTCACCGGCCACGGCCAGGACGGCGCCGCGATGGCCGAGGGCAGCGTCAATGCCTGGATCAACGACTACGAGGAGGCACTGGCCATCGGCCGGGCGATCGGCGACAGGGTGATCGTCATCGCCACCTCGACCGGCGGCTCGCTGGCGACGTGGGCGGCAACGGAACCGCGAGCCTCGGAAGGGGTCGCGGCGATCGCGTTCATTTCGCCCAATTTCGGCGTCAAGGCGTCCGGCGCCGAACTGCTCACCAAACCCTGGGGCAAACAGATCGCCGAGCTGGTCGGCGGCAAGGAGCGCAGCTTCCCGACCCGCAATGCGCTGCATGAAAGGTTCTGGACCCACCAATACCCGATAGCGGCGACGCTGCCGATGCAGGCGTTGACCGAGCTCGCCTATGCGGCGCCGGTGGAAAAGGCGACCATCCCCGCCCTCTTCATCTTTTCGGATTCCGACAAGGTGGTGCGGCCCGACCGCACCCGCGAAATCGCCGGACGCTGGGGCGCGCCGCACGAGCTGGTGCCGGTCGACGACACCGGTGACGTCGACAGCCACGTCATTGCCGGCGACGCCCTGTCGCCGTCGACAACCGTCGTCCTCGCCGAGCGGATTGTCGTCTGGGTCAAGGCGCTGACCGGGCAGTAGCCCGTCACAAAAGGGGCGGCCGAAGCATCGCTCCAGTCGCCCTGTTCAGTCGATTGCCGGCG
>NZ_RZOT01000304.1:0-7129 GCF_003999085.1 Mesorhizobium sp. M4A.F.Ca.ET.090.04.2.1 | reverse complement strand
TCGCCTGCTCGAATGCCTTGAGATAATCCTCCACCAGGCTCTGCATCAACTTGGCTTTGGTCGGGAAATTGTAGAGCAGGCCGCCCTTCGACACGCCGGCGCGGCTGGCGACGGCGTCCAGCGACAGGCTGCCCGGACCCGTCTCGCGCGCCACGTCGGCGGCGGCGGCGAGTATCCTGTCACGCGAATTTGCTCTGCGGGTTTTCATCGGTGCATCCCCCTTACATTAGCCTAGGCGGAATTGACAACACCGTCCAGACGGTACAGTAAGATCGCCATCATTTGAAAACGGGACCTGACGTCGATATGTGTCCCGCTGTTCGACGACTATTGCCGGACGCCGGCCGAGGGGGACTGTTCGTGAAGCGCTTCTTCATCATCGTCGGAATATTGCTTCTGCTCATTGTGGTGTGCGGCGGAATTGTCGCCTTCAACCTGTTTCGTGACAGCGCGATCAAGCAGTATTTCGCCACCATGAAGCCGCCGGCAGCGACCGTTTCGACGGTCATCGTGAAGCCGTCCGAGTGGACGCCGGGCGTCGAGGCGATCGGCACCGTCAATGCCGTGCGCGGCGTCGACCTCACCGTCGAAACAGCCGGCATCGTCAAGAGCATCATGTTCCACGCCAACCAGAAGGTAGCCGACAACGCCGTGCTGCTGCAGCTCGACGATGCCGTCGAGCGCGCCGATCTCGCGGCGGCGAAAGCACAGAACGTCTCTGACCAGACGGCGCTCGAACGCGCCGTCGAATTGCAGCGGCGCGGCGTCGGCACCGACGCCACGCTCGACACCGCGCGGGCGACCGCGTCGGCATCCGCCTCGCAGGTCAACAAGCTGCAGGCGGTGCTCGACCAGAAGCAGCTGACCGCTCCCTTCGCCGGCACTGTCGGCATCCCCAAGATCGACCTCGGTCAGTATCTCGCCACCGGATCCTCGGTGGTGACCCTGCAGGACCTCGATACCATGCGGGTCGACTTCTCGGTGCCGGAACAGCAGTTGCCGCTGCTCAAGATCGGCCAGACGGTGCGGCTCGGCATCGGCGGCGGCAACAGCGATATGCCGTTCGCCGGCGCCATTCGCGGCATCGACCCAAAGATCGACCCTACGAGCCGGCTGGTGTCGATCCGCGCCGAGGTCGCCAACCCCGACGGCAAGCTGACGCCAGGCCAGTTCGTGCAGGTGCGCGTCGAGTTGCCGGAGGAGCAGAATGTCCTGACGCTGCCGCAGACGGCCCTGACCTCCAGCCTCTATGGCGACTTCGTCTTTGTCGTGCGTCCGGCCAAGCCCGCGGGCGACGCTGCCGCTCCAGCAGCCAAGCCCGAAGAGAAGCCGGATGCGACAAAGACCGGCTCCACCCCGGCCGCCAAGCCGGACGAAAAACCTGACGAAAAGCCGGCCGACGCGGCGGCCAAGCCGGTGGAAGGCGAAAAGCCTGAGCTTGTGCTTGCCCAGGTATTCGTCAAGCCCGGCCGCCGCAACGCCGGCATGGTCGAGATCCTGGAAGGCATCACCGCCGGCGATGAGGTCGTCACCGCCGGCCAGAACCGGCTCTTCAACGGCATGTCCGTTGCCGTCGACAACACAATCGATCCGACCAAGCCGGCGAACAAGCAGGCCGCCCAGCAATGAATTTCTCCGACATCTTCATTCGCCGGCCGGTCCTGTCGACCGTGCTCGCCTGCATGATCCTGCTCCTGGGTTTCCAGGGCATCTTCAACCTGTCGATCCGGCAGTATCCGAAAGTCGACGAGACGGCCATCACCATCACCACGGCCTATCCAGGCGCCAGCGCCGACCTGATCCAGGGCTTCATCTCCGCTCCGATCGCCCGCGCCGTCGCCTCGACCGAGAACATCGACTACGTCACCTCGTCGAGCCGGCCCTCCTCCAGCACCGTGGTTGTGCAGATGAAGCTCGGCTCCAACCCGGACGTCGCGCTGACCGAGGTCCTGTCCAAGGTGCAGGGCGTGCGTGGCACCTTGCCCGACGCCGCCAAGGATCCGGTAATCGTCAAGGGCACCGGCCAAGAGTTCGCGATGATGTACATCTCGATGCAGAATCCGAACATGACGAAGCAGCAATTGACCGAATATATCGAGCGCGTCGTTCGCCCGCGCATATCGACGGTCGAGGGCGTCGCCGACGTGCAGATCTTCGGCGCCGAGGATTATTCGATGCGGGTGTGGATCGACCCGGTCAAGCTCGCCGCGCGCGGCGTCACGGCGGCCGATGTGCTGACCGCCATCAACGACAGCAACTTCCTGTCGGCGCCCGGCAACACCGAGAACGAATACGTTGTCTCATCGATCACCGTGCGCTCGACATTGCAGACGCCGGAGGCTTTCGCGGCGCTTCCTCTGCGCTCCAAGGACGGCAATGTGGTGAGGTTGCGCGACGTGGCGCGCGTCGAGCTCGGCGCGGTCAGCACCGACACCAGGGTCTCCTTCAACGGCAAGCCCGGCACCTTCCTTGCCATCTTCCCGACGCCGGCGGCCAATCCGCTGACGACGGCGGCGGCGATCCACAAGCTGGTGCCGACGATCCAGGAGACGCTGCCGCAAGGCATGACGATCGAGATCGTTTACGATTCCACCGAGCAGATCAGCGCCTCGATCGAGGAGGTATTCAAGACCATCGGCGAGGCGGTGGCGATCGTCGTCGTCGTCATCCTGCTCTTTCTCGGCTCGTTCCGCTCGGTGATGATGCCGATCGTGACCATTCCGCTTTCGCTGATTGGCGTCTGCTTCCTGCTGTATTCGGTCGGCTACTCGATCAATCTGCTGTCGCTGCTCGCCATGGTGCTGGCCATTGGCCTCGTCGTCGACGACGCCATCGTGGTGGTGGAGAATATCCACCGCCACATGGAAGAGGACCACATGTCGGCCATGCAGGCGGCCTTCAACGGCATGCGCGAGATTCTCTCCGCCATCGTCGCCATGACCATCACGCTGGCGGCGGTGTTCGCCCCGCTTGCCTTCACCGGCGGCCTGACCGGCGCGCTGTTTCGGGAATTCGCGGTGACGCTTGCCGGCTCGGTTGTGCTGTCGGGCATCATCGCCATCACCATCACGCCGATGATGTCGGCACGTATCCTCAAGGCAGGCTCGCACAGCCGTTTCCAGCGCATCGTCGACGGCACCTTTGGCCGCGTCGAGCGCGTCTACGAGCGGATGGTCACCAGCTCGCTGAGAAACCGTCCGGTGACGTTACTGATCGTGGTCGCGCTGGTCGCGCTCACCGGCTTCATGTTCACCAAGACCTCAAGCGAACTGGCGCCGGAGGAGGATCAGGGCTTCCTGCTCTCGATCGTGACCGGGCCGCGCTACGCGACGTCGGACTATACCGAAACCTACGTCAACCAGATCCTCGGTCTGGTCAGGGACATCCCTGAGACGCGCGCCCAGTTCTCGGCCGTCGCCTTCGGCGGCGCCACCAACGGCGCCTTTGTCGGCTTCGCCTTCAAGGACTGGGCCGAGCGCACCCGCAGCTCGAAGGAGATCCAGGAAGACATCACCGGCCGGCTTGCCAAGGTGGCCGGCGTCGAGGCATTCGTCTTCGCGCCGCCGACGCTGCCCGGTTCGGGCGGCGGCCTGCCGATCTCCTTTGTGGTACGTTCCACGGGCGACTCCGCCGAAGTTTACGAGGCGGCTGAGCAGATCAAGAACAAGGCGCAGGCCTCCGGCCGCTTCATCGTTGTGCAAAACTCGATGTCCTATGACGCGCCGCAAGTGACGGTGACGATCGACCGCGAGCGCGCGGCGGCGCTGAACCTGCCGATCGCCGATATCGGCCGCACGCTTACGCTGCTGGTCGGCGGCGCCGAGGTGGCGCAGTTCGACCGCGACTCCAACAGCTACGACATTATCCCGCAGGTGCCGCAGGAATTCCGCGACAACCCCGAGAAGCTCGCCCAGTATTTCGTGCGCAGCGCCTCGGGCGAGATGGTGCCGCTGTCGGCGGTGGTGAAGATCTCGACCAATGCGGCACCCGCCGCGATCGAACAGTTCAACCAGCTCAACTCGGCGACGATCACAGCCCTGCCACTGCCGGGGGTCACCACCGGCGACGGGCTGAAGGCCATCGAGGATATCGCCAAGGAGAGCCTGCCCGGCACGTTCTTCATCGACTATTCCGGCCAGTCGCGGCAGGAGAAGGAGCAGGGCAACACCATCCTGATCGCTTTCGTTGCGGCTGTGCTCGTCATCTACCTGGTGCTGGCGGCGCAGTTCGAAAGCTTCCGCGACCCGCTGATCATTATGATGGCGGTGCCACTGTCGATCTTTGGCGCGATCGTGCCGCTCAACATCGGCTTGGGCACGCTCAACATCTACACCCAGGTCGGCCTGATCACGCTGATCGGCCTGATCACCAAGCACGGCATCCTTCTGGTCGAGTTCGCCAACCAGCAGCGTGAGCTCCACGGCATGCGCCGGCGCGACGCGATCGTCGCTTCGGCCAAGGTGCGGCTGCGGCCGATCCTGATGACCACGGCGGCGATGGCGCTTGGCGTGGTGCCGCTGATCATCTCCAGCGGCGCCGGCGCCGCCGCCCGCTATTCAATGGGCCTGGTGATCTTCACCGGCATCCTGGTTGGAACCATGTTCACGCTGTTCGTGGTGCCGATGTTCTACCCCTTCATCGCCAGCAAGGACCTGCCGCACCATGCAGAGAAGCCGGATCCGAACCTGATGCCGGCGCTGCAGGACTGACGGAATCGAACGACAAAGGAAAAAAGAGGCCGGAAAATTCCGGCCTCTTTTTTGGTTGGGCGTTTACCGCGGAAGAGCAATGCCAGGCGGGAGGCGGAACGGATGAGAGGAGGTTTTGCCAACCCTCTTCGCCGCCTTCGACCACAGCCTGCTACTTGACGATGACGATGCTGGTATTCGACGGGCCAAAGGCCTCGACGAGCTGGTAGAAATCGGCCGCGGCATCCGGGTGCAGCCGCACGCAGCCGTGCGAGGCCGGCTGTCCGAGACGCTTGATGGCATAGGTCGCATGCACGGCATAACCGCCGCTGAAGAACACCGAATGCGGCATCGGCGCGTTGTCGTACTTCTTCGAATACCACATCTCGTGCATGCGGGTCGGTTTGAAGGATCCAGTCGGCGTGATGTGCGCCCGGTCGCCGGTCGACACCTTCCAGGCGAAGGTCGGCCGGCCATCGACGGTGACCTCCATGGTCTGCTGAGACAGCGAAACCTTGGCCACGATCTGGTTGGCGTGGGCGGCGCCGCTGCCGGCGCCGAAAAGCAGGGCCGCGCCGGTGAACGCAGCGGCGGTGATGTTGATAAGCTTGGCGGAAATGGTGGCGTGCATGGCGATGTCCCCTCTCTCTGCCGGTCCGGCCGGCTCCAATTCGATGGCGGATTTATCGCTGGGTGATGTTTCAAGCCAATTTCGCTTGATGCTCACATTTGTTTCGAATCTGTTTCCCGTGGTTAACCGCCCGACGAGGGGCGTGATCGGGGGACAGGGCATATAGTTAACGCTTCGTTATCGGCATCAGGCTGCAAAGCCCCCAGACGAAAGCACCTATGCCTCTGATATGAAAGCGATACGACCTGCGCCGAAACCAGATTGCAACAAAGCGCGACTCGTGCGGCATGATCCCGATACAAGCCGGCAGCACAGTTGACGCAACGGGAACAGACGACAGCAAAACGAAAATGGGCAGGAAAACGAACCTACGCTCCTGGCTTCTCCGGACAAGCGTCGCTGCAATCGTCCTCGGCGGTGTCGGCTCTGTTGCCGGCAACCCGGCGACGACACTTGCGGCCATGAATTCCGGCGAGATTTCGACGCTGCATGCCGCGCTGTTCATCGCCACGGTCTGGATCGTGTCCAGCCTGCGCGTTAACCGGCTGAAGGCCCTCTGGCGGGTCGGCCTTCGGCTGAAGTGGATGCGCGGCGCCTCCGGCTACTTGCTGCCGAGAGGACCGAAGGCCCGCGCCGCTGCGGGGGGCTCCGTGGGCGGCGCGGGCGCTTCGGGGGTTTCCTGAAGCGGAACCACAAGTTGAAGGGATGGAGCCAATGAACACGAAATCTGCCGCAGCCGTGCTTTCCGCATTGCTTTACGCACAAGGCCTTCTGGGCTTTGCCGGCCTTGCCACCGTCCTCTTGCGGGACCGTGCCCAGGCTGAGGTGGTCGCCGTCGCCAGCGATGCGCCATCCGGCCCTTCGGCCATCGTGCTGCGCTGAGCGAGAGCATCGGACCAGAATGGAAACCGGTCCGATGCTGAAACAATCGAACAGTCTGGCTGATTCAATCGACGCGCTGCGTCGGCGGGTCGAACCGGTAGCCGGCGCCGCGTATCGTGGTGATGGTTTCGGTGTCGAGCTTGCGGCGCAGCCGCACGATGCGCGAATCGATCGAGCGGTCGAAGGCGTCGGCGTTTTCGGCCGGCGCCGCGGCGATGATGTCGTCGCGCGTCAGCACCTTGCGGGGACTTGCCAGAAACAGCTTGAGCAGCGCCACCTGGCCGGGCGAAAGCTGGTCTTCCGCGCCCGAGCGGTGCATGACCATCGCCGACCTCAGATCGACGGTTGCGTTCTCCAGCACGATCAGTTCCCCGGCGGCCCTGCCGCGCCGCGCCAGCAGGCCGCCGATGCGCGCGGCCAGTTCCCTGACGTTGAGCGGGCTCTCGACGACGTCGGCGGCACCGAGCTCGAGCGCCAGCACCTTGTCGACCAGGTCGGTCGGCCGGCAGATCAGGATGAAGTCGGGTCCGCCCTCGCCGCCATAACGCCGAAGCAGATCGCGCCCCTCAGCCTGGCTCAGGCTGTCGCCGACAACCACCACGTCGATGCCTTTGGCCGAAAGCAGCGATTCCGCTTCCCAGGGCTGGCGCGCCGCGCGCACGTCATGACCGCGCCGCTCGAGATGGTCGGCAAGGTCGCCCGCCACCACTTCGGCGACGGAAACGAGCGCGATGACGGATCGTGCGGCCATTTTTCTCCACCCTGCGACAGACATCTCAAGATGAGTGCTGGACATCATGTTTATACCCAATCTACTTTCCGCTGAAAGCGGGAGCCAGAGCATAGTGCGGGCAAGAATTGTCGTCGTCGAGGACGAGCCTGACCTGAGGGATGCCGTCGCCGAGTATCTCGGCGCCAGCGGCTATGA
>NZ_RZOT01000303.1:0-7133 GCF_003999085.1 Mesorhizobium sp. M4A.F.Ca.ET.090.04.2.1 | reverse complement strand
CCGCGACGCCGTGCTGATCTCGACCAAGACATCGCTGCCAATGGGCGACGGGCCAGCCGATTACGGCTCCTCGCGCTCGCGTCTGATCAAGGCGGTGGAGGACGCGCTCAGGCGTCTCGGCACCGACTACATCGACCTCTTGCAACTGCACGCCTTCGATGCCGGCACACCGGTCGAAGAGGTACTGTCGACGCTGGACCACCTCGTGCGCGCCGGCAAGCTGCGCTATGTCGGCGTCTCCAATTTCTCCGGTTGGCAGGTGATGAAGTCGCTCGGCCTGGCGGAGAAGCACGGCTACCCGCGCTACGCCGCGCATCAGGTCTACTATTCGCTGCTCGGCCGCGACTATGAATGGGAGCTGATGCCGCTCGGCCTCGACCAGGGCGTCGGCGCGCTGGTGTGGAGCCCGCTCGGCTGGGGCCGGCTGACCGGCAAGATCCGCCGCGGCCGGCCTCTGCCGGAAAGGAGCCGGCTGCACGACACGGCAAGCTTTGGGCCGCCGGTCGATGACGAACACCTGTTCAATGTTGTCGAGGCACTAGACGCCGTTGCTGAGGAAACCGGCAAGACGGTGCCGCAGGTCGCCATCAACTGGCTCCTGCAGCGCCCGACCGTCGCCTCCGTCATCATCGGCGCCCGCAACGAAGAGCAGTTGCGCCAGAACCTTGGCGGCGTCGGTTGGACGCTGACGCCGGAGCAGATCAGGACACTGGACGCGGCAAGCGAAGTCACCGCGCCTTACCCGTACTTCCCCTATCGGCGGCAAGAGGGCTTTGCCCGGTTGAACCCGCCGGCCGTCTGACACCAGTTTACCCACCGGGCGGCGGCATCGCCGCCGTTCAGCGGGGCAAAAATTTGCCCCCGACCTTTCGCCGAAGAGCTTGCGGCTCCTGGAAGCAAACCTCGATCTACTCAGCTATGTCGGGAACCTTCCACGGTGGCGTTCCCGCGATACGCCCGCCTTTGGCCGCCTTGAAATAGGTCACCGCGAGGTCCTCGTGGCACATGGCGGACAGGTATATTTGAATTGACCCGCCAAGCGGCGTGACCGGATAGCGCTCGCCGCATGCTCGGCCACGAGCCTCATAGCGGCGCTTCTGCGCGGCCGTCATATGGTCGAAGAAACCGGCCTCGCACTTGCTCATGACGATCTCCGTCATAGTGGCATCGCCACTCGACCCCCAGGCGCAGGCATCGTGCAGCTTGTGTGCTTGGATGCAGTCCGGCGCGGCTTCGATATCCTCCGGTTGGATCGGCGCTTCCCCCTTCGGGCACCGCGCCTCTGCCGCGGCGCCGACGCCGCCAAGCGCAAGCCAGATCAAGATCGTCCACCCGATCCGCATATCGACTCCCAGACGGTTTACCCGAACGCGGCTGCCACACTGCGACTACAAGGACCCCGCCGGCGGCACCGCGTCGACCATGACGAATCGATCTGGGTTTTCCCCAATCGCCAAGGCATGCGAGCCGTCGGTCGGAACGGCACCGAGAGACTAATGCACCAGAAACTCTCCATCCACCTTGCGCCACTCGTTCGGCGCGACCAGCGTCTGGTGCGTGTAGGTCACCGAATGCAGCGGCCCGTCGAGCTTGGCCTTCCAGAACTCGATGAAGCGGATCAGCACCGGGAACTTCGGCGCGATGTCGTAGTCCTGCCAGATGTAGCTCTGCAAGAGATGCGGATGGTCGGGAAAATGGTAGAGAATCTTGGCCGTGGTCAGGCCATATCCCCTGAGCATCAGGTCCATTTCGGTATGGTCATGCATTGCAGCCCCCTGCGTCGATCTCCTTTCCTCCCATGTGTGATTCTGCGCTCAGTTGCTTAACTGTCTATTGATTTTTTCTGATCGTGTCGGCCTTTTCCTTCGCCAAAACATGCAGTTAGCAGCGATAGGCCGTGAGTGCTGACAGCGTGCGGCAGTGCCCCTGCGTCATCCCGCCGCGCGAATCCAACGTCTAATGTTGTCGTCACCGCGGAACTGTTAATAATGCGCCCGAATTCGCGGCCGCTTCGCCGCGACACCGCCACCCGGCGGCTTGGTTTGGGGAGGAAACTGAAAATGTCCGAGGTTCATGTCCATCGGGTGCAGCCGGCGTGGAAGAAGAACGCGCTGATCGATAACGACACCTATCTCAAATGGTATGCTGACAGCGTGAAGTCACCGGACAAGTTCTGGGCCAAGCACGGCAAGCGCATCGACTGGTTCAAGCCCTTCAGCAAGGTCAAGAACACCTCCTTCGACGGCAAGGTGTCGATCAAATGGTTCGAGGACGGCGAGACCAACGTGTCGTGGAATTGCATCGACCGGCACCTGAAGAAGCGCGGCGACCAGACCGCCATCATCTGGGAAGGCGACAATCCCTATGACGATCGCAAGGTCACCTATAACGAGCTCTATGCGCACGTCTGCCGCTTCGCCAACGTGCTGAAGAAGCACGGCGTCAAGAAGGGCGACCGCGTCACCATCTACATGCCGATGATCCCGGAAGCGGCCTATGCGATGCTGGCCTGCACGCGGATCGGCGCCATCCACTCGGTCGTCTTCGGCGGCTTCTCGCCGGACGCGCTCGCCGGCCGCATCGACGACTGCAAGTCGACCATCGTCATCACCGCCGATGAGGGCCTGCGTGGCGGCAAACATGTCCCCCTGAAGGAAAATACCGACAAGGCGGTCGAGATCGCCGCCAAGGCCGGCACCAGGGTCGAGAAGGTGGTGGTGGTGCGCCGAACCGGCGGCAAGGTCGGCTGGGCACCGGGACGCGACGTCTGGTACCACGAGGAAGCCGCGACCGTTAAGGCCGACTGCAAGCCGGAGAAGATGAAGGCGGAGGATCCGCTGTTCATCCTCTACACCTCCGGCTCGACCGGCAAGCCGAAGGGCGTGCTGCACACCACCGCCGGCTATCTCGTCTACGCCTCGATGACGCACCAATATGTCTTCGATTACCATGACGGCGACATCTACTGGTGCACCGCCGATGTCGGCTGGGTCACCGGCCACAGCTATATCGTCTATGGGCCGCTCGCCAACGGCGCCACGACGCTGATGTTCGAGGGCGTGCCGAACTACCCCTCGCAGTCGCGCTTCTGGGAAGTCATCGACAAGCACAAGGTCAACATCTTCTACACCGCGCCGACGGCGCTGCGCGCCCTGATGGGCGCCGGCGATGCCCATGTGACGAAGACCTCGCGCAAGTCGCTGCGCGTGCTGGGCTCGGTCGGCGAGCCGATCAACCCCGAGGCCTGGGAGTGGTATTTCAACCTCGTCGGCAACGGCAAGGTTCCGATCGTCGATACCTGGTGGCAGACCGAGACCGGCGGCATCCTGATCACGCCGCTGCCCGGCGCCACAACCCTCAAGGCGGGCTCGGCAACGCGCCCCTTCTTCGGCGTCAAGCCGCAACTGGTCGACGGCGACGGCAAGGTGCTGGAAGGCGCGGCCGACGGCAATCTCTGCATCACCGATTCCTGGCCTGGCCAGATGCGCACCGTCTATGGCGATCACGATCGCTTCGTGCAGACCTATTTCTCGACCTACAAGGGCAAATACTTCACCGGTGACGGCTGCCGCCGTGACGACGACGGCTATTACTGGATCACCGGCCGCGTCGATGACGTCCTCAACGTGTCCGGCCACCGCATGGGCACCGCGGAAGTGGAATCGGCACTGGTCAGCCACGACAAGGTATCGGAAGCCGCCGTCGTCGGCTACCCGCACGACATCAAGGGCCAGGGCATCTACTGCTATGTCACGCTGATGGCCGGCGAGGCAGCGAGCGAGGGGCTGCGCAAGGAGCTTGTCGACCATGTCCGTAAGGAGATCGGCGCCATCGCCACGCCCGACAAGATCCAGTTCGCGCCGGGCCTGCCCAAGACCCGCTCGGGCAAGATCATGCGCCGCATCCTGCGCAAGATCGCCGAGGACGATTTCGGCGCGCTCGGCGACACCTCGACGTTGGCCGACCCGGCCGTCGTCGACGACCTCGTCGCCAACCGGCAAAACAAGAGGAGCTGATGGCCGACGCGGCCGCACGGGGCACGGTTAGCCAGCTCTGGCGCTATCCGGCGAGCTCGCTCGCCGGCGAGCGCCAGCATGCGATCGAGGTCGGAAGCCGCACCGTCGATGGCGATCGGCTGTTCGGCCTCGTCGACGCGACCAGCGGCGAGATCGCCCGGCCCGACCGGGAAGCGAAATGGCACAAGGTGCCGCTGATCCGCACCCGGCTGTCGAACGCACGGGAACTGGAAGTTGCCGTTCCCGGCGGCGGCTGGCTGGCGGCGCCCGGGGCCGAAAGCGACCGCGCCATCTCCGCCTTTCTCGGTTTCGCGGCTTCGATCCGGCCATTCCGCCAGGACGATGCCGCGCCGGATTATGCCGGCCCGCTGACCGCGGAACGCTACGTCAAGACGCCGATCCATCTTTTGACCACCGCCTCGCTCGCACGGCTCAAGACGCTGCATCCGGAAGGGGCGGCCGACCCGCGCCGCTTCCGTCCCAACATCGTCATCGACATGGCCCCGGTCGAAGGCTCGTTTCCCGAAACCGAATGGGTCGGCCGCAAGCTCGCTATCGGCGACCTGCTGCTCACCGTCTCGGAGCCGTGCCGCCGCTGCGGCTTCACCATCATCGCCCAGGACGGCTTCGACGCCGATCCCGGCATCCTGCGCAACCTGGTGCGCCACAACGCCCACAATCTCGGCGTCTACTGCACCGTCGACCGGCCGGCGCGGATCGAGGTCGGCGCGACGATGCGCTTCGTCTAGCAATACACCAACGCCTTTTTCGCCTGCCCCTTGTCTTTCGCTGCAACGCACCCCATCATGAGGGTGTGTTCAACAGATCGAAAGGAGGTGATCCGATGTCGAGTGATTTCGTTTTCCAGAACGTGGCCTCAGCGGATTGCACTTTCGGGAAGCAGTCTTCCCGTTAAGGCGCGAGAAGCGCGGCAGGTGATGCGATGGCATCACCGCCAGAGACCGCGTCATGGACGGAAACACGGAAGGCCGCCGGCTTCGTGAAGAAGCGGCGGCCTTTTCCGTTTGGCGGGCTGCGCACGCGCTCGCCGCAACGTCTCAGCGGTTGATCGTGAGCTTCTCGATGTTCTCGGTGATCTTGCCGAACGCGTCGGACAGTTCCGGACCGTTGGCCGCCTCGTAATAGTGCTTGAGCGACGATGTATCGGCCGTGGCGCAATCCTTGAGCAGGGTCTTTGCCTGGTCACGCTCCGTCGCCGTCATCGACGGATCGTTGAGATCGAAGCCGATGGTGAAGATCTCGATGCCGTCGCGCTTCATGTTGGCGCAGATGCTTTCGGCGTTGCCGCGCGACATCTGGCCTTGGTCCTGTGATTTGGGCGCGCCGCGCGCTCCGGCAAAGGCAGTGTTGAACTGGCCGTCGGTCATCAGGATGGCGATCTTGGCCACCTTTCTGGTGTCGAAATTGGCGGGGCCGGCGCCGAGGCCGGCGTCCGCGATCGCCGAGCGCCAGGCCGGCGAGAGCATGTAGTAACCCCACTGCGCGGCGATCCCGCCGGCCGTGACGCCCGCGGCGCTGAAATGGTCGATGGCGGTGAGCAGCTTGCCTTCATCGGCGGTCAATGGAACGAGGGCGGCCGAGGGACACACTTTCATGCGGTAGTCGCGGTTGACCTTGGCCTGATATGTCCTGCCCTTGTTGTCGAGGCGCAGCGTGTAGGGCCCGTCGGACGAATAGTCGGCATAGCCGTCCCTGTCCTTGCGCTCGGTCGCGCATTTGTCGGGCGCCGAAGTCGCCGACGCCGATACAGGCGCGTCGATCGGCGGCGGGACCTTCGGGCCAGTCGCCGTCTCGACGAACAGGGTGCCGGCCAGGCCGCCTGTGTTGACGGCCTCGGCATAGGGGACGATCGACACCCGCACGCGCGGATTGCCGGGGTCGCGGTTCTGGCCGAGCAGATCCTTGACCGCGTCCGAGGCGGCAGCCTGCAGGTCGCCGATCTTGTTGGTCTTGGCGCGCTTGTCGGGGGCCATCGACCCGGTGACGTCGAGCATCATCGCCACCTCGATTGTCTTGTCGGAATAGAGCGCGGTGGTGGAGACGGCAATGCGCTTGGTGTCGCCCATGCTGAACAGCGGGAAGTAGAAGGCGACATCGACATACGCGTCCGCCCGGACGGTCTTTGCGGCCTTGTCTACCGTCAATTTGTCGAGGACGACCTGGCCGGCTTGCAGGATGCCGGCCGCGCTGTTGGCGTCGAGAAAAGCCTGCACCGACTTGCTCGCGTCGGCCTCCTTGATGACGCCGGTGGTCAGGTCCCGCGCCGTCGAGGTGACGGCTGCGTCGACCACGCCCTGCAGGCTGGATTGGGCATTGTAGATCTGGGTGATGTTGACGCCGAAGCCGACACCGAGCGCCAGCACCGAGGCGGCGGCGCCGAACAGGATGGCGAAGTTTCCGCCGCGATCCCTGGCAAAGCCGCCTGCCCCCTGAACAAGACCCGCAAAACGCCGCATCTTCCGCCTCCATTCGCCATTGGCCTCGAAGCCGACTGACGGATGCGGTGCAGGATTCCGGCCGGGTTGCGGCACCCTGCCGGATGAATCCGGCGCTTTCTGGTCAAGTCCTTGTTTTTGCTTGAATTCCGAGCAAGTCAGGGTGAACGGCCGGTAAACAAAAGGCCGTGGCAGCCGCGGAGTTTAGGAAGTGCTTACCATGCTCCGTCTTCGCGCGACCGAGCCGCCAACCGCGATCCCAGTCCGGCACAGGCGCGCTGTGCCGAAGCGGATCATGATCCGGCTCTGTGTCTTGCGGGAATCCGGCAGCGGCAGGGCCTATGCCAGCATCTGCGCGCTGACCGTCCTGTCGACGTTGTGATGGGGCGGGCTGAACAGATTGCGCTCCTGCTCATAGGTCCAGACCTTGAACAGCTTGAGCTGATGCTGGCCGAAGCTGTGCAGCAGCGGCACGTCGGTTGCGTCGCGGCCGCGCGCGATGACAACGCGGCCGATCCTGGGAATATTGTGGCGGGGATCGAACGTGTACCATTTGCCGTCGAGGAAGACTTCGAGCCAGGCCGAGAAGTCCATCGGCGCCGGATCGACGGGAACGCCGATGTCGCCGAGATACCCGTTCACATATCGGGCGGGCATGTTC
>NZ_RZOT01000302.1:0-7137 GCF_003999085.1 Mesorhizobium sp. M4A.F.Ca.ET.090.04.2.1 | reverse complement strand
AAGAAGGTCGTGGCGAGAAGGCCGCCTACGATGCCGCCCGTGCCGGCAATATCGAGAACCTGCGTGTCGGCGGCCGCGACGTTGATGGTGTCGATGGCGACGGTGGTGCCGGTGCGGTTGTAGGAAGCGACGATCTGCAGGTCGGAGGCGACGAGGCCGTCGTTCTGCAGCAGGTTCGAGCCGGCATAGCTGGCATTGGTGACCGACGACTTGATCTGCTCCTGGATGGCCTTGATTTCGGTCGCGATCTTCTGCTGGTTGTCCTGGCTGGCGCCGCGGGCGGTGACCAGCTTGGCCTTGATCGCGTCGACCTGGTCCTTGATGTCGGTGATGGCGGTGTAGGCGGTGTCGACCTTGCCGGCGCCGAGGCCGAGTGCGTCCTGCACCGCCGACAGCGCCTTGTTGTCGGAACGCATGCTGGTAGCGATCGACCAGTAGGCGGCGTTGTCGGAAGCGGTGGCGACGCGGTAGCCAGTCGAGATGCGGGCCTGCGTCGTTTCAAGCGCCTTGTTGGTGGCGTTTAGGCTCTGCAGCGCGGTCAGCGCCGCGGCGTTCGTCATGATACTTGCCAAGGTACACCCCTTCTCAAAGCAGGCATGCCTTACGCATGCCGGTCAACCCGTTTGGCGGGGGCGTCATGCCTGTCGACCAACTGGTCTGCCCGTCATAAGTGAATGGTTAACCATAACTAGCGCGACATCGTTAATGGCGCGTTAAAGCCATGCTTTGGCGAGGGAAAATGACAAGGGTTTCACAAATGAAAATCGGGCCGCGCTGATGGCGCGGCCCGATGCAGATGACTGGAGTTCAGGAGGCGATCAGCCGCGGAAGAGCGACAGGATCGACTGCGAATTCCCGTTGGCGATCGACAGCGCCTGGATGCCGAGCTGCTGCTGGACCTGGAGGGCCTGCAGGCGGGTCGATTCCTTGTTCATGTCGGCATCGACCAGCGAGCCGACGCCCTTGTCGATCGAGTCCGAGAGGTTCGACAGGAAGCTCTTCTGGGTGTCGATGCGCGACTTGGCGGCACCGAGCGATGCGGCACCGGTGGACAGCTTGCCAAGCGCCGTTTCAACGCTGCCGAGCGCGGTGTCGATGGCAGTGTCGGCGACAGCGGCAGAGCTCGGATCGAAGAAGGTCGTGGCGAGAAGGCCGCCGACGATGCCGCCCGTGCCGGCGACGTCGAGGACCTGCGTGTCCGCAGCCTTGACGTCGATGGTGTCGATGGTGACGGTCGCGCCGGTGCGGTTGTAGGAAGCGACGATCTTAAGGTCGGACGCGGCGAGGCCGTCGTTCTGCAGCAGGTTCGAGCCGGCGAAGTTGGCGTTGGTGACCGACGACTTGATCTGCGCCTGGATGGCGTTGATTTCGGTCGCGATCTTCTGCTGGTCTTCCTGGCTGGCGCCGCGGGCGGTGACCAGCTTGGACTTGATCAGGTCGACCTGGTCCTTGACGTCGTTAATGGCGGTGTAGGCGGTGTCGACCTTGCCGGCGCCGAGACCGAGCGAGTCCTGTACGGCCGAGAGCGCCTTGTTGTCCGACTTCATCGAGGTGGCGATCGACCAGTAGGCGGCGTTGTCGGAGGCGGTGGCGACGCGGTAACCAGTCGAAATACGCGACTGGGTGGTCTCGAGCTGCTTGTTGGTGTTGTTCAAGCTCTGCAGCGCGGTCAGCGCCGAGGAATTGGTCATGATACTGGACATGGCTACTCGTACCTTGATTTTACACGTGTTTTTTTGACATACCGGCTTTTCCGGTATGACGGTGCGGCATCATGCCAATGATCGTTGATTGAGATCACCCGCCATCTGGGGGGACTATGCTGGCAAGTCCCTACCAAAGGCCTAAACGCGACGGTTAACCGAAAATATATTGCAGGAAATCTGGGCGCGGCAGCGCGGCGCCAGTCAGGCAAGGCTGGCGATCAATATCGACAAGTCAGGTGAAGGATCGCACCAGGCTGCCGACAAGCAGGTTCCAGCCGTCGATCAGCACGAAGAACAGGATCTTGAACGGCAGCGACACCACGGTCGGCGGCAGCATCATCATGCCCATCGCCATGGTGATGGTGGCGACAATCAGATCGATGACCAGGAACGGCAGCACGATCAGGAAGCCGATCTCGAAACCGCGCCGGATTTCGGAGATCATGAAGGCGGGCACCAGGATGCGCAGGTCGACGGTGTCGCGCGAGACGGTCTGGCCGCGTTCGCGGGCAAGGTCGGCGAAGAGGTCGAAATCCTTGTCGCGCACATTGTGCAGCATGAAGGTGCGGAACGGGTCCGAGATCTTCTCGAACGCTTCCGCCTGCGTGATCTGGTTGTCCATCAGCGGCTTGACGCCGGTGTTCCAGGCCTGATCGAAAGTCGGCGCCATGACGTAGAAAGTCATGAACAGCGACAGCGAGATCAGGATCAGGTTGGCCGGCGTCGACTGCAGGCCGATGCCGGCGCGCAGGATCGAGAAGGCGATGACGAAGCGGGTGAAGCTCGTCACCATGATCAAAAGCCCCGGCGCCACCGACAGCACGGTGAGCAGGCCGAACATCTGGATCAGGTAGCCGACGGTCGTGCCGTCGGCCTTGCCGATGGCACCGAGATCCAGCTGCTGGGCCGCGGCGACGGAGGTGGCAAGGACCAGGAGCGTGGCGGCGAGAAGGTATTTTCTCATTCGAGCAGCAATGTCCTGATCAGAATCTGTTTGGCATGGCCGCCGCTGCGGATGGCGGCACGCTCCTCGAGATCGGCCTTCAGATGCTGGTAACCGCTGGCGCCTTCGATCTGATGCATCTTCAGCGTGCGCACCAGCGCCAGCAGATCCTGGCGGATCTGCTCGGTCATCTCCGCCGGCTGCGGCGTGTCGTAGAACACCGACGCCTCCAGCCTTATCCAGACCTCTGCCGGCGACGCCAGATTGGTGGTGATCGGCGCAAGCTGGACAAGCGTCGGTCCGGCCGCTTCCTTGCCGGACTCGGCCGGCCTCTCGGTATTGCCTTCGTTTTCCGGAGCCACCGGCACCGACGCCGGAGCATCGGTGCCCTTCAGATAGCCGCCGGACAGCCAGCCCATGCCGATCGCGGCGGCCGTCACCGCCACGAGCATGGCCAATTGGATGACCAGGGAAGGTCCCTTCTTCTGCCCGACTTGCTCGACATTGGCCATGGCGTAATTTCCCGAGCCTGCCCGTTTTAGAAGGGAAGAACCTGATCGAGGACCTGCTGGCCATAGGCCGGCTGCTGGATCTCGCTGACTCGGCCGCGGCCGCCATAGGAGATGCGCGCTTCGGCGATGCGTTCGTAGGAGATGGTGTTCTCCGCGCCGATATCGGACGGACGCACCATGCCGGCAATGGTGAGCACCCTGAGCTCGTAGTTGACGCGTACCTCCTGCGAACCCCTGATCATCAGGTTGCCATTGGGCAAGACCTCAGTGACGACGGCGGCGACGTTGAGCTCCAGGTTCTCCGAGCGCTTGATTTCGCCGTCGGCGTTGGTTTCGGTGCTGGAGCTCAGGCCGGCGTCGCCCTTACCGCTCGTGCTGTTGCCCTCCCATCCCAGAGTGACATCATAGCCGAGCTTGCGCGCGGCGGTGCGGCTCCTGTCGTTCTGGTTCTTGAAGTTGGCCTTGTCGTTTAGCTTGATGTTGACGGTGAGGATATCGCCTTCGCGCAGCGCCCTTGGGTCGGTGAACAAGCGGCTCTGGCGATCGTCCCACAGCGAGAATTTCTTGACTGGCGCCGCCGGTGGCTCGGGATAGCTGTAAGGCGCGGCCGCGCCATTGCCGATGCCGGAGCCGACCGGCGACAGCGCCGGTTCCCTGCCGACCTCCTTGAGATCGGTACCGCAGCCGGACAAGGCCGCGACTCCGACGAGGATGAGCATTTTGCGGATCATGACGGATCTGTCCTTCGCGCCGCGCTGGCCATGATGCCGGTAAGCGCGGCGGCCGCCTTCTGGTCCATTTCGTTGAGGATGACGCCGGCCTTGCGCGAATCCAGCTTCATCAGGATGGCGGCGGCCAGTTCGACATTGACCATCGCCAGGCGTTCGGCCGCGGCGTCCGGCTTCATGCCGGCATAGATCTTGACAACGCTGTCCTCGGCGCGCGCGAGGAACACCTCGCGGCGCTTCAGCCATTGCTCGTATTCGGCCCGTTTGTCCTCCAGCGCTTTCATGCGCTGGTCGATGCCGGCCTGCAGCTCCTTCAGCTCCTGCGCCTGCAGGGCGTAGCGGCGATCGCGGGCGGCGTCGGCGATGTTGGAGCAGAAGCGCTGTATCTCGCTTTCGTCCGGCGCCTTCTCCCGGGTCATCTGCTGGGTTGCAGCCGGCGCCTGCCCGCCGGGCAGCACCTGGCGCACGGCCTCTTCGGCGCGGGCTGCGCCGGCAGAAAGAAGCATGACGGCGAGGGCCGGGGCAATCAACGCCGGCCTGGCGTTGCGGTTCGGTTGGCGGGGAGCGATCATCGGCATGGCCTATTGGAGGACCAGATCGGCTTGCAGGGCGCCGGCCGATTTGATGCCTTGCAGGATGGCAATGATGCCGTCCGGCTTGACGCCAAGACGGTTGAGGCCAGAAACCAGCGTTTCGAGGTTCGGCCCGTCGAGCACTGCGACCCGCGCGTCGGGCCGCGTGGCCTCGATGGCGGTGAAGGGCTCTACAGCGGTCACGCCCTTGGAAAAGGGCTCGGGCTGGACGACTTTCGGCGCCTCGGTGATGCGCACCGTGAGCGTGCCGTGGCTGATCGCCACGCGCGAGATCTTGACGTTGTTGCCGATGACGATGGTGCCGGTGCGCTCGTCGATGACGACGCGGGCCGGCGTGTCCGATTCCACGACCAGATTCTCGATCTCGGCATAAAAGCGTGCCGCCGAGACGTTCTTCGGCCGCCTGATCTGGACGGTGCGGGCATCGCGCTCGGCCGCGACGCGCATGCCGAAACGCTGCGCGGTGTAATCGTTGATAGCGTCGGCGATGCGAATGGCGGTCGAGAAGTCGGGGTTGCGCAATTGCAGCGTCAGCACGCCCTGATCGTCGAACTCGGCTGGCACCGCGCGTTCGACGATGGCGCCGTTGGGGACGCGGCCCGCGGTCGGCACACCTTGCGTCAATTGCTCGGCCTGGCCCTGGGCGGTGAAACCGCCCACGATCACCGAGCCTTGGCCGACGGCATAGATTTCGCCATCGGCCGCCTTCAGTGGCGTCATCACCAGCGTGCCACCGGCAAGCGAGGTGGCGTCGCCCATCGAGGAAACGTCGATGTCGATGCGGGCTCCCGACTGCACGAAGGGCGGCATGTTGGCAGTGACGATGACGGCGGCGACGTTCTTGGCGCGCGCGCTGCCGCCTTC
Source organism: Mesorhizobium sp. M4A.F.Ca.ET.090.04.2.1 (assembly GCF_003999085.1). NCBI lineage: Bacteria > Pseudomonadati > Pseudomonadota > Alphaproteobacteria > Hyphomicrobiales > Phyllobacteriaceae > Mesorhizobium > Mesorhizobium sp. M4A.F.Ca.ET.090.04.2.1. Next base: position 1,791 of record NZ_RZOT01000302.1, on the reverse strand, counting down.
GGTGGCGATGCCGAGATTCTCCAGCATGGCGCGGATCGACTGCTCGGTGAAGGGCGAATTGCGCAGGCTGTCGCCGGTTCCCGCCAGGCCGATAACCAGGCCGTAGCCGACGAGTTGGTTGTCGCGCGCGCTCTGCAGTTGGGCGATGTCCTTGATGCGCGCCGCGACCTGGCCCGGCGGCAGCGTGCTTGGCCCGGTCGAAACGCGGAACATCCGCGTGGTGGTGGCCGGGTCATATTCCGGATCATTGAAGGCGCCGCCATTCTTCGCGGCAAGCTCGCGCTTGGCCTTCGGTGCGAGCCCGTCGGCCAACGCCGGCTGCAGACCAAGGGCAGCCGCCAGAAGAAAGGCAAGTCCGCGCATCATGAAGCGCCGACCATGATGGTGCCGTCGCCCATCACCGTGCCGGATATGATCTTGCCGCTGTCGACATTGCGGACCTTGACCAGGTCGCCGGCGGCGCCCGGCTGCAGGGTAACGCCGGAAGCCGAAATGGTCAGGGCGCCGGCGGTGAAATAGATCTGCACCGCAGCGCCCTGTTCGACGAGCCAAGCGTCGCGGATGGCGGCGGTCGGAATGTAGCGGCCCGGCAGCAGCGTGCGCTTGGCGACCTTGCCCTGGAGTTCCTGCGCGAGGGTGGCGACGGCCTCCGGCTTGTGCTTGCCGGGAACGAGCGTCACCTGCTTCAGGGCGGCAAGGTCGATCGTCTCGCCGGGATAGATGACCCGGTTGGGGATCAGCACGACATCGCCGGCGGCCTGACCGGTATTGCGGGCTGCGAGCTGACTGGCGTTCTGGTTGCCGGCCTGATTGTCGCCGGCTTCCTGGGCAAACGCCGGCACGCCGCCGGCCACCAGCGCGAGAGCCAGCGCGGCGCGGCGGAGCAGGGAGCGGTGGGCCGGCGCAAGCATGATCTGTTACCTGATGTTCTTGGACACGACCGAGGCCATGTCGTCGGCGGCCTGGATGACCTTCGAATTCATCTCATAGGCGCGCTGCGCCGAGATCAGTTCGGTGATCTCCTTGACCGGATCGACGTTGGACGATTCCAGGTAGCCCTGTTCGATCGTGGCGAAGCCGGGGTCGCCGGGCACGCCGACATTGGCCGGGCCGGAAGCCGCCGTCTCCTGGAACAGATTGTCGCCGAGGGGCGCCAGCCCCGCCTCGTTGGAGAAGTTGGCGAGCTGCAGCTGGCCGAGAAGCTGGAGATCGGTCTGGCCGTCGATGCGGGCGAAGACCTGGCCCGTCTTGTTGACGATGACCTCGACCGCGTCGGTCGGCACGGTGATGGCGGGGAAGACATTGGCGCCGTCGACCGTCACCAGCTGTCCGGTGGCGTTGGTGTTGAAGGCGCCGGCGCGGCTGTAGAGCGTGCCGCCGTCGGCACCCTCGATCTGGAACCAGCCCCGGCCGGTCAGCGCGAGGTCGAAGCTGTTGCCGGTGCTTGTCAGCTCGCCCTGGGTATGGACGTTGCGCACCGCCGTCGTCTTGACGCCGAGGCCGATCGAGACACCTTCCGGCACCAGCGAGGTGTTGGAGCGATTGGGCACGCCCTGCGTGCGGTCGACCTGATAGAGCAGGTCGGAGAATTCCGCGCGAGCGCGCTTGTAGCCGGTGGTGTTGATGTTGGCGATGTTGTTGGCGATAACTTCCAGGTTGGTCTGCTGGGCGTTCATGCCGGTGGCGGCGATGGCAAGTGCTTTCATGACGCGGTCCTAGATACTGATGCGGCTGATTTCGAGGTAGGCGGAGACAACCTTGTCGCGGATGGCGATGGTCGTCTGCAGGGCC
>NZ_RZOT01000301.1:0-7164 GCF_003999085.1 Mesorhizobium sp. M4A.F.Ca.ET.090.04.2.1 | reverse complement strand
GCCATGGGCGGTGCACGCAACGCTGCCCGTGCCATGGCGCCGTCCCGCAGGGTGATGACTGGCCTGGGACAGCTGTTGGGTCAGGTGGCGCAGAACGGCCCGGCTGCGGCTCTGCGGTTCTTCAACCTGCAGAGCCTCGTCGGCGCCCCGATAGCCGACGTCTTCCTCGCCCTCACGGACCTCCTGTGCCCTGACGGCGGGACGATTGATGAGGCCATTGCGAGGAACGCGATGCTCGAGACCGTGGGCGAGCTCGGCGCGGCGGGAGATCTGCCTTTCGATGGCGCCACGCCCGACGTGCTGGACGCCGTGTTCACCGGTGCGCTCGCACGCTCGATCGAGACCAAGCTGTTCAACGAGATCGGGGGCAGGTCCATACGGCTCCCGACCGACGTTGCCGCGGTCGAGATCATTCAGAGGACGCTGCACGACTTCATCCAGGGCACCGTCCGCGATCGCTTCGCGGCTGCGGGCGGCACGCTGGCGTCAGTTCCCTACGCGGGCGTCGAGGCCTTCGTCCAGGCCATCTACGAGCAGTCCTTCGAACTGATCCGCATCCTGGGGGATAGCGCATGAGACGTTTCGTGTTTGTCGGCCGCCTGGGTGCGGCGGATAACGGGGCCGTGCCGGTCGTCCAGCCGGACGCGACGCCGGTGACGGTCCAGTTCGTGGCCGCGAACAAGCGGCTCGATTACGGCATCGGCAACGCGCTGCAGACGTTGGCCGACCTCGGTCTCCGGCGGACGGAAACCGCGATCGACCTCGTCATCGTCGCCGCCATGGTCAACGCGGCCGACACCCGCGTCTCGCGCTCCGCGAATGCACAGGACGGCTGGACCCGGGAGCTGGACCTAGTGGTGCCGGTGCGTGAGCCTGACTTGTGGGCGGCGCAGGGAGCGTTGCTCGCCCGCACTCTCAGGTTCTTGACGGGCGACCATTGGCGTATCGTGTTCAGGGCACGGCCCGCACCCTTTGCGACGATCGCAACGGCGCGGCCGTCGCTGGGCCTCGCCGAGCCGGACGAAGTGTGTCTGTTCTCCGGCGGTCTGGACAGTCTCGTCGGGGCGTTGGATTTCCTGGCCGGGGGCGGGAAGCCGCTTCTGGTGAGCCATTACTGGGATTCGGAGACGAGCAAGGCGCAGACGTTGCTGCTGGACTTGCTGCGCAAGAATTACAAAACAAACGAGCCGTTGTCCCTGCGGGCGCGCCTCGGCTTCGACCGCAACCATGTCGACACCGGCGAGGTGGAAAACAGCCAGAGGGGGAGATCCTTCCTGTTTTTCGCGTTGGCCATTTTGGCGGCTTCGGGGCTGACGTCTGACGCCCCGGTCCGCGTGCCCGAGAACGGCCTGATCGGCCTCAACGTACCCCTCGACCCGCTCCGCCTCGGTTCGCTCAGCACCCGCACCACTCACCCATTCTACATGGCGCGCTTCAACGAGTTGATGCGGGGGCTTGGCATCGCCCGGCGTCTGGAAAACCCCTATCGCCACGTGACCAAGGGTCAGATGGTCAGGGATTGCGAGGATCCGGCGCTGTTGCGACGGGCCATTCCCTCGTCGATGTCGTGTTCCTCGCCGGCGAAAGCCCGCTACAGAGGCCTGCCACCGCAGCACTGCGGAACGTGCGTCCCCTGTCTGATCCGCAGAGCATCCCTGGCAGCCGGCCTGGACGCGAACGAGTCGGATACGACACCCTATGTGGTGAAGGATTTGGCGGCGCGTCGTCTCGATACGCTCGAGGCCGAGGGCGAACATGTGAGGTCGTTTCAGCTGATGGCGGAGCGGTTACGGCGGAATCCGCGGGCCGCAAAGGCCCTCGCGCGCATCCCCGGTCCGCTGACCGACGAGCCGTCCGAGATTGACGACTATGTTGACGTCTTCGTGCGAGGGATGCAGGAAGTGGCCCATTTCCTCGAACCCGTCAGGGCGAAGCCTAGCTGAGCATGTCTGCACCACGCCTCGTCGATTTCCACTGTCACCTGGACCTGTATCCAGATCCGGCCGCGGCTATAAGAGCCTGCGAAGAGGCTAAGGTGGCGACGCTCGCGGTGACGACGACGCCGAAGGCGTTCAGGCAGAACATGAACCTTGCAAAGGGCGCCGAGTTTGTGCGCATTGGGCTCGGCATTCACCCGCATCTTGCCGAGCAGCGCTGGACCGAACTGCCCCTGTTCGAGGCGCTGTTGCCCGAGACGAGGTATGTCGGCGAAGTCGGTCTCGATGCGAGCCCCGCACACTACCGCTCGATCGATCGTCAAGTCGACGTCTTCAGGCGTATTCTAACCTCCTGCCAGAGGGCGGGGGACAAGATCCTCTCCGTGCATAGCGTCCGCACGGCGTCGAAGGTTCTCGACCACATCGAGGAGCTGCTTCCCAAGGGCAGTGGCAAGGTGGTGCTGCACTGGTTCAGCGGATCGGTCGCAGACGCGCGGCGGGCTGCGGCTCTCGGGTGCTATTTTTCCGTCAACCAGGCCATGTTCAGGTCCGAGCGGTCAGTGGCTCTCCTCGGGACCTTGCCGCTCGACCGGCTGCTCACGGAGACGGATGGTCCCTTCGTGGAGGTAGATGGTTCCCCCGTCACGCCGGGCGGCGTGGACGAGGCCGTTCGCATGCTTGGCGACGTTGTGGGCCTGGGCGCCGAGGAGATGCGGCGCGCCATTTTGAATAATCTAAAGGCAGTTTTGGAACGGTCCGCAAACTGACGATTCCACGCCGACCCGAGCTTATCGTGGCCAGCGACTCTGCACCATTCGCTACCGGAGCTTGAGGAGCTCGATGAGCTCGTCGGCGTTGAGCAACTGGCCGGCACGCCTGTATGCCGGCGAACCGCGGCGGGCCTCGATTTCGGCATATTTCTGCAGCATCTCGCGATAAGTCGACACCGTGTTGGCGTGAGCGTTCAGGGATCTGTCCCTGAACTCCTCAAAGCGCCCGAGCTTTTCGACCATGAATTTGGCCATCGACATGTAGCGTCCCTCTTCGTTCCCGTCGAAGCCGTCAAACTTGGGGTTTTTCCCCCAGTACTTCACCTGGTCCTCGACGCGCTGCCTGTCTTCGGGACTGAGCTTCTCATATCCCCATTCAATGGCTCGCCACATCGCCATCGTGTCGACCACGAAGTCGAGCGCCTCGGGGTCGTCGACCTCATCGTGAAAGATGCCCGACATTTCCCATTCCAGGCCCCAGAAATGGCCTCCGTAGATGGCGCTCTGAATCAACTCGACTGACTTCATGTCCTCGTAGCCTTTATGCTGGCGCAGGACTTCGGCTAGCATCCACATGATCAGTTTTTCAGAGCTGGTCGGCCGGAAGGCCTTGCGCCGACCAGCCTCAAGCCCAGTATACACCAAGGTGCGGATGGCCTCTGCCCGCGAAGGGAGGTCACGCTGCTCTCCCCGCCAAGCATCGATCCGGTCAATCGTGCTTTCATCGAGCCTGAGCTCGAATCGCTCGGTTTTCACCATATCTACCTCCAATCAAGTCCGTACCGAATCCATATCGTACGGACATTGTACGTAAGACACGGTGAAAGGCAAGCATCGCCATCTCGCATGTCGTTACTTGGGTCAGGACGGGGGCGCGTCACACCCCCCACGGCTGGCATGCCGGCCGGTGCCTGCACCTCCGGCATGTGGCTAGGCGCTCGTCGGGACCCTCAGGGAACAGGCGAGTCGATCAGAGTGCAGGTGTCAGGATCCGGGCCGTAGTACTGCGCGAACTGTCGCTCGCCAAGGCGATCAGTGCAGCATTTTCGGATTTCCCGGTAAGCCATTTGAAATCGTAGCGGAAAGGTCCCGGCTCGAGGACCCATTGCAGGGCGAGATCGAACACGAGCATTCCGCCAAAGAAGGTGTTGACCAGTTTCTTGATGTTTTCGGGGCTCCGGCCGCGCACGGCGCGAGGAAAGATCTGCTCGGTGTCACCTCTGTCCTGGAAGAGGGACAGATGGGTGACGAACAGCGATCCGGCCTCAGGGTTGAAGTTGTCTCCCGCCATCCAGATGCCCGGCCAACAGAAAAATTCGGGACTGCGCTGCTTGTCTCGGCAAAAAGCGATGAAGTGCGAGACCAGGACCCGGACAGGCATGTTCACACCGGCATAGTTGAACGTACGATGCTCCTCCATCAGGGCATCGACAGGGCCCTTGTCGCCGAGCAGCCCGACCACGGCAGCAAGTCCCGTCCGCGGATCATCGTATCCGCATCGCTCGCTCAGTCGCGCCGCGACGTGCTCATACTCCTGAGCGGAGAAATTTTGCACCGCCTGGGCGAGCTCGGGGGTTTCGGCTGCGGCCAGGCAAAGTCTTGTGAAGCGCGCGCCAGGATCAACGTCGCGGATAAAGTCCTCGAAGAACTCGATGTCGAGCGGAAACCCCCTCGTCGGGTTGATTGCCAGATCGCAGATCAGCAGAAACAGGCCGACGATCGGGCTGTCATACCGTTCGGGCCATTCTGTCCCAGTAAGCACCAGGAACAGTTCAAACGAGTCGACATAGACGGGCGCAAAGTAGCCTTGCTCGCGATACGTCTGAAGCAGCTCGGGACCGCCTGACGATGCCAAATACTGAATTTGGCAAAAGCGGGCCTGGCCTTCGAATATCTGCTGGATGCCGATGTCGGCGTAAGGTGGGCGCGCACCGCGATGGAAGCCTTCAATCCGGCTGAGTTGAAGTTTGAGGAATTGTGCATCCCAGCGACCGGGGTCGGGAAATTGCCCTTCCGCGAAGTCACAGGACCCGTTGATCGCGTGGACGATCTCACCATAGGTTTTGAGGTAGCTGTGCCCGACGCTCTGAAAATAGGGCGTTTGCTCCAGCGAGAGGATCGACTTCGGCGACCAGGCAAGTTGCTTGTAGAACTTGATGTCGAGCGCGTTGTTGACGGCAATATTGGCGGCGGCGAGCACCGGATCAGAGTGCGTCCGACCGTCGAGCATCGCCCTGTGCGCCCAAGCCTTTACAGGTTTGGCGACGCCGGCGCCCCGCGCAAAGGTCTGAAGAGACGTCATGCTGCCATAGATTTGCGCCGGGTACGCCAGGCTGAGGATGAGTCCCGCAGTGGACCCCATGTGCTGCCACCAATGCACGGTTTCGTGCAGATAGGTCGAGTAGGCTTGGTACAGTTCGGCTGCGTCATGACCCTCGGTGTCGCGCTGGGTGAGCGCGTCGACAAGCTCATGGGCGCGGGGACTGAGGCGCAAGACGAAATGTTCCGTCGTGTAGCTCCCGTGGCCTGCCAGCGTGGCGTCGAACACCAGTGGATCGTTGGCTGGGTTGAGCAGATACGGATCGAGATGGGAGAACAGGGACATGGGAGAACTGTAGCAGAGATTGCCTACGGAAGCGGACAAACGCCGGGCTACCAGGCGATCGGCCTGACGGCACGCCACGGCGGTGCAGGTCGGCCTGGAATTCGTCAGTCCGGAGGCGCCAATCGGCGTATTCCCTTGCGCCGTACTCCTTCGCATGGACCGACCGGGCGTCTTCGTGGGCGAGACACCGAAAAAAGCGGGGCCTGACGAAAAGAATAGTTCGCTGGGGCGGCGCGCTTAAGGGTGTGGGTTGCCGAGCGGATCCATGCCGAGCGCCAGCCTGACGCTCTCTCGGATGCTTTCAGTCATCGCCAGCAGAACTTCCGGTCGGATGTCTCCGGGCTTTTCAACCACCATATAGCGCACACGCACATAATCGTTCTTGTCGGCCAGAGTTTTGGCTTGGCTGACAGTTCTGGCAGGCAGGACCAGGCCTGAACCTTGAGCGGCCACAGCCATCTCGTGCAGATTGTGCCCCAAGGCCCGCAAAGCCTCAATGTCTCGGCCCGCGCTGCGGAGGTAGCATTTCAGGAAGAGTTCGCACGCATGGTAGCAAAGCAACCTGGTCGGTCCCGACGTCAGACCGCGGCGACCGGCATCAACGGCCTTCGCGGCCTGCAAAAAGGAGTCGGCGAGCAGGAAAATACCGAACGGGGTGGCGCCTTCCGATTCTGGGATCATGCAGTCCAGTTGATTTTGGTGTTCTGGAGTCTCAAGTCGAAGTGCCCCCGACCGATATGACGCCGTTCGATTGAGATTCTCCGTGCATGGCACGACTCCCGGTGGGCCTTGGACGTGACGGCAGGACTTGAACCTGGGACCTCCTCGCCCCTAGATAGCGGTGTCACGCACCACCCAGGTCGAAAGCGAGGCGCTCTATCCTCTGAGCTACGCCACGATCTGCCTATGCATCGTTGTCCACGACCAGCTGCGGCTTCTTAGGCTTCAACCGGTTCGATCTCTCCTCGGCCGCCTTCTTGATCTCGGCGGCCTTTTCCAGCGCAAACGGCTTGGCGGCCTCGATCAGGCCATCGAAATGATAGCGGTTCGTCATGCTGCCATTGGGCGTGTTGCGCCGTTCCTCCCGGCCAAGAAGTTTAAGGGCCTCGAGGGCGGCAATGCGTTTCTGAATGGTGCGGGGCGTCACCCCGATCGCCTTGGCGATGGTTTCGACCGAGGGGTGGGGAAGGTTGTCGGGCAGCCACCAGTACTGGACCAGGTGGATGATGATGTTCATGTCGAGCGCATCGAGGCCGAGAGCCTGCTGCTTCTCGATGATGATGTTGGGGAAAGCGCTCCAGCCCGTGGCCATGAGTGCCTTGGTCCACTTCTTCTCGTTGGTGCGTAGCTTGTCGACGTCTGCCTTGGCGGTTTCTGGCTGGGCCATCTGAGGCTCCCTGTGATGAACTGCGCCTAGATATGGTGGTTTCCCGTGATGACGCAAGGGCATTGGGGACGGTTCTGCATTCAGGGGGAGGGTGTTTCAAGGTTCGCCCGGCCTATGTCCCTGGATTCAGGGGCCGGGGAACCGCGCTGCACCCAAAGAAGAGGACTTGATAATATGAAGTGCCGATCAGACGAACCGTGCTATATGCAAGTGATAAGATAGGGACCCCCCGACCAGAGGTTCACCCGGGGTGTTGACAAAGAGAGCGTCAATACCCATACTTTGGGCGTGAGCATCGCTCCGGGGTTGGCGCCAGGCGCCAGCCGAACTTTTCAAAACGAAGGCCCGGCTAGTCCGGGTCTTTGTTTTTTATCCGTTCAAAGCAGCTGTATTTGATGCCGCAGGATGCCAGGTCCTCGGGCTGCAGGTGCGCGTCGATGAGACGCTTGTGGTCCATCAGGGCCC
>NZ_RZOT01000300.1:0-7171 GCF_003999085.1 Mesorhizobium sp. M4A.F.Ca.ET.090.04.2.1 | reverse complement strand
CTGTTCTGCTGGGCCTTCGTCGAAACGCTGCTCAACATAGCGGCAAATCCCGATGCCACGGATGGTGTCGCGCGCATCGCCTTCATTTCCGCCTCCGGCGTGCTGTCGCTGGTTCTGGTCGGCGGCGCGGCGCAAGGCATCGACGGGCTGTTCATGGTCGTCGCCGTCCAACTGACGGCGCTGCTTGCTTCCTATGTCGCGGTGCTGGCCGAGCAGCGCTCGGCGCGGGTTGAGGCATTCGCGGCCGACAATGAATTCCGCGCGACCGCCCATGTCATGGCACGGGGCGCCGCGCACAGTTCGCTGCTGTCACGCATTTCCGGTCGTCCGGAAGCGAATTCGAGGGATGGCCGCTGATGCGTACCCTGTTCGCGCTCTGGGCCGCTCCGCTGCTCCTGTTCTGGGGCTGGTTCTTCTTGTCGCTCAACGACATGAATTTCGGCTACGTGATGCTGAGCCGCCCGCTGCATGACCTGGTGTTCCAGCTTTACGGCGAGATGCTGGGCATCGATCCCGCTCTGATTCCCGGCATGGTGGCGAAAGCCTGCGTCTTCGACAGCTTCCTGCTGATGGCGCTGTGGGCGTTCCGCCGCCGCCGCAACATCACCGCCTGGGTCAGGAATCGCTGGTCGGGTTCGGTTCCTCAAGTGACTGGAGCCGATCCAGCACTCCCTGCAGAATAAAGGCCGCCGCCGCCGAATCGATCTTGTCGGCGCGCTTCCTGCGCGAAAAATCCATCTCAATCAGCGTCCGCTCGGCCGCCACCGTCGACAACCTTTCGTCCCAGAGCACGAAGGGCAGGTCGGACAGGGACGCCATGTTGCGCACGAAAGCGCGCGATTTCTGGGCGCGCGGGCCTTCCGACCCGTCCATGTTGACGGGCAGGCCGAGCGCGATCGCGCCGACATTGTCCTTCTGCATCTGGGCGAGCAGCAGGGCCGCGTCGAGCGAGAATTTCCTGCGCATGATGACAGGCCGCGGATGAGCGAAAGCGAGGCCCCGGTCGGAGACCGCCACACCGATCGTCTTGTCGCCGAGGTCGAGCCCGGCCAAGGTCCTGCCGCCTTGGAGACGTGCCGGCAAGTCCTCGATCGATATGATGCCCAACTGCTTTCCTCTGACCTCAAGCGCGGCGCACCCTTTTTGACGCACCGCATGTGATGGCACTTTAATTCTGCCGGAGGCGTTCTATCCTCTGGCGCAGCAAAAATCGAGGAAGGCATTGATGAAACTGACCTGGTACGGACATTCGGCGTTCCGCGTCGAGACGGCAGGGGCCAATATCCTGATCGACCCCTATCTGATCGGCAATCCGTCCTGGACGGGCGGCTGGGAAGGGCCGGCGGAAGGGGTGACGCACGTGCTCTTGACCCATGGCCACAACGATCACGTCAGCGGCGCGCTGGAGATTCTGAAGAAGAGCGGCGCCGTCCTGGTCGCCAATTACGAGATCTGCATGTATCTGGTCGGCCAGGGCGCCAGCGGCAGCAAGATCAATCCCGGCAATATCGGCGGCACCGTCGATTGCGGCGCCTTCACCACCACCTTCGTCCAAGCGTTGCACTCCTCGTCCTTCGGCGGCGAGGGCGGCGCCAACACCTATCTCGGCAATCCCGGCGGCCTCGTGCTGCATTTCCCGCAGGACAAGACGCTCTACCATATGGGCGACACCGACATCTTCTCAGACATGGCGCTGATCAACGAACTGCATGAGCCGAAGATCGGCCTTGTGCCGATCGGCGACCGCTTCACCATGGGCGGCGCGGTGGCGGCGCTCGCCTGCCAGCGCTTCTTCAACTTCGACACGGTCGTTCCCTGCCATTTCGGCACCTTCCCGATCATCGACCAGACCGCCGACAAGTTCGTCGCCGGCATGGAGGGCTCCGGCGTCGATGTGGCCTTGCCGGCGATTGGCCAAACCATCACGTTATAGGCGCGGAGACGCGCTGAGCCGGGACTATTCATTGGGGAAATGGAATGAAATCATGGCTTTGAGGCAGACACTTTGTGTTTCGATGCTGGTTGCCGCGTCCCCCGCGCCGGCGGCCGAGGGCTTCATCGACGGCGTCTACCTGCAATCGGAGGAACTGTGCGCGCAGGCCAAGAAGGGCAAGCTGCAGGACTTGATCGAGGCAGGCAACATCGTCCTGTCGGCCCGCGGACTCGAGGGCATCGAATTCAATTGCGAGTTCCTTCAGGTCACCAAGGCATCGCGCTCGCCGAGCTGGGCGGTCACCGCCATCTGCCAGGAGCCGGGTTTGGTCTTTCCCGACGTCCTGTCGGTCACCCAAATGAGCCCGAAGCAGATCGACCTTGTCTCGGTTCGGCCGGTCGATGACGAGAGCGAGCAGGCCGGGAATGGCGGCAGCTACTTCCACTGCGAAGGCGTGGCGCTGCCTTAAGCCCAAATCTCAGCCATCCGCGCGGCGATGCAGGTTGCGCGGCGCGCGCGTCGCCGCTATAGCGCTGGTTTTCCCGAGGCAACAAAAATGTCCGTTGATCTTCAGACAGTGAAGCGCGTCGCGCACCTTGCCCGCATTGCGGTGAGCGAGGAGGACGCCCAGCGCATGACCGGCGAACTGAACGCCATCCTCGGCTTCGTCGAGCAATTGAACGAAGTCGACGTTTCCGGCGTCGAGCCGATGACCTCGGTGACGCCGATGGAGATGAAGAAGCGCCTGGATATCGTGACCGACGGCAATAAGCCCGCCGACATCGTCGCCAACGCGCCGGCCACCGAAGAGAACTTCTTCCTCGTCCCGAAGGTGGTGGAGTAAAGGCCCGATGGCAATCGAGATCGCCGTCGAGACCGCCTTGCAGGACGATGTGCGCATCCTTGTCGAGGAACTCAACGTGACGCTGCTCGAACTGACGCCGCCGGAGCACTGCTACCACATGACCGTGGAGGAGATGGCCGGCAAGGACACGACGGTCTTCATCGCGCGCGACAATGGTCTCGCCGTTGGCTGCGGCGCGCTGAAGCGCCACGACAGCGGCATCGGCGAGGTCAAGCGCATGTACACCAGGCCCTCGCATCGTGGCCAGAAGATCGGCGCGAGCATTGTCGAGCGGGTCGAGGCGCTGGCACGCAGCGAGGGGATGACGCGCCTGGTGCTGGAAACCGGCGACCGCCACCCCGCCGCCTGGACTGTCTATGAACGCGCCGGATTCTCGCGGTGCGGCCCGGTGCTGGACTATCCCGACTCCGAATGGTCGGTGTTTTACGAAAAGAGCCTTGCCTGATGAGCGAACTGACACATCTGACGATTTCCGAAGCCCGCGCCAGGCTGCGCGGCAAGGAGATCACCGCCGCCGAGATCACCGAGGCCTATCTGCGGGCGATCGAGCGCGCCAATCCGGTGCTCAATGCCTATGTCACGGTCACCGGCGACAAGGCCCGCGACATGGCCAAGGCCTCCGATGCCAAGCTCGCCAAGGGCGAGGGCGGCGCGCTGGAAGGCATTCCGCTCGGCATCAAGGACCTGTTCGGCACCAAGGGCGTCCACACCCAGGCCTGCAGCCACGTGCTGGACGGTTTCGAGCCTCGCTACGAATCAACCGTCACCGCCAATCTGTGGGCCGACGGCGCCGTCATGCTGGGCAAGCTCAACATGGACGAGTTCGCCATGGGCTCTTCCAACGAGACCTCCTACTACGGCCCGGTCATCAACCCGTGGCGGCGCTCGCGCCTCGACACGGTGGTGATGCCGACCACGCACCAGGGCGACGGCGGCTTCGTCTCGGCCGGCGGCGCGAAAACCCAGCGCACGCTGGACAATGCCCAGCTCGTGCCGGGCGGCTCGTCCGGCGGATCGGCCTCGGCCGTTTCCGCTTTCCTCTGCGCCGGCGCCACCGCCACCGACACCGGAGGCTCGATCCGTCAGCCGGCGGCTTTCACCGGCACGGTCGGCATCAAGCCGACCTATGGCCGCTGCTCGCGCTGGGGCATTGTCGCCTTCGCCTCGTCGCTGGACCAGGCCGGCCCGATCGCGCGCGACGTGCGCGACGCCGCGATCCTGTTGAAGTCGATGGCCTCCGTCGACCCGAGGGACACGACATCTGTCGATAGTCCGGTGCCGGACTACGAAGCCGCGATCGGCAAGCCGATCAAGGGCATGAAGGTCGGCATTCCCAAGGAATACCGCGTCGACGGCATGCCGCAGGACATCGAAGCTCTGTGGCAGAAGGGCATTGCCTGGCTGAAGGAAGCCGGCGCCGAGATCGTCGACATCTCGCTGCCGCACACCAAATACGCGCTGCCGGCCTATTACATCGTGGCGCCGGCCGAAGCCTCGTCGAACCTCGCGCGCTATGACGGCGTCCGCTACGGCCTGCGCGTGCCGGGCAAGGACATCGTCGACATGTATGAGAAGACCCGCGCCGCCGGCTTCGGCCGCGAGGTCAAGCGCCGCATCATGATCGGCACCTATGTGCTGTCGGCCGGTTATTACGACGCCTACTACCTGCAGGCGCAAAAGGTGCGCACTCTGATCAAGCGCGACTTCGAGAACGTGTTTGCCGCCGGCGTCGACGTCATCCTGACGCCGGCGACGCCGTCGGCCGCGTTCGGCATCGCCGACGAGGACATGGCTTCCGATCCGGTCAAGATGTACCTCAACGACATCTTCACGGTGACCGTCAACATGGCCGGCCTGCCGGGCATCAGCGTCCCCGCCGGTCTCGACGCCAAGGGCCTGCCGCTCGGCCTGCAGCTCATCGGCCGTCCCTTCGACGAGGAGACGCTGTTCCAGACGGCGCATGTCATCGAGCAGGCGGCCGGCACATTTCAGCCGGAAAAGTGGTGGTAGGGTCGTCCCTCATCTAGCTCGTGGCTCCGAGAATCGGAATCGATTTTCGGAAAGGATCATGCGCAAGATCAAAGTGTTACAGCGTCCCTTGCGCGTCCAGGGGCGCGCGGCGCTGTAATGGGGTGAGGGATGTTCTTCTATCTTTCCAAGATTTTCTGGTTCTTCATCCAGCCGCTCAACCTGGCGATCTTCCTGCTGCTGGCGGGCCTGCTCGCGGCCGCGTTCGGCCGTCGGCGGCTGGCCGCCACCGGCAGCGTGCTCGCCTTCCTGATCCTGTCGCTTTCCGCCTGGACCTCGCTCGGCGCGATGATGCTCAACCCGCTGGAGGAGCGCTTTGCCAAACCGTCGCTGCCGCAGAAAGTCGACGGCATCGTCGTGCTCGGCGGCGGCTTCGAGGGCGCCATCAACCTCGCACGCGGCGGCTATGAGTTGAACAGTGGCGGCGACCGCATGGTCGAGACCGCGATCCTCGCCAGGCGGTTCCCGCAGGCCAAGGTGGTGGTATCCGGCGGTACCGGAGAACTGTTCCTGGACGGCGAGGGCGATGCCGACACCGCACCGCGCCTGCTTGGCGCGCTCGGCGTCAGCGCAGATCGGCTGATCCTCGAGAACAAGTCGCGCAACACCTATGAGAACGCCGTCTTCACCAGGCAGATGGTGGCGCCGAAGCCGGGCGAGACCTGGCTGCTAGTGACCTCGGCCTTCCACATGCCGCGCGCCAAGGCGCTGTTCGACAAGGCTGGCTTCCCGACCATCCCATGGCCGGTGGATTACCGCACCTCGGGCAAGGAAGGCATCGGCCTGTTCCGTGACAACCCGGCCGATTCGCTGCAGGTGACGACCATGGCGATCCGCGAATGGATCGGGCTTGCCGCTTACTGGCTGTCCGGCCGCATCGACGGGCCCTTCCCGGGCGGCTGACCGAGGACGGCCTCCCTGGCCGCAGAGAAGAACTGGCGCCGGACCAGCACCGCCAGCAGCAGCAGCGTCGACAGCACGAAAATCACCGGGTCGATGAACCAGCCGAGATAGCCGATCGAGAAGAAGACCGCGCGCAGGCCGGAATTGAAATGCTTGCCGGCCAGCATGTTCATGCGCGCCGCGCGCCAGACCGCCGTCTCGCTGACCGGATTGCGCGAAGCCTCGCCGTACGGGATCGGCACGGCGCCGATCAGGATCGAGCAGTAATTGAACAGTCGGTAGGCCCAGCCGAACTTGAAGAAGGCGAAGGCCAGGATCAGCACCAGGCCGAAAACCTTCATCTGGAAGGCCTCGCGCGAGGAGGTCGCGCTCAGCGGCAGGTCGCTCAGCACCGTAAGCACCTGGTCGGAGGCGCCGAGCAGCGCGAAACAGCCGCCAAGCGCGATCAGCGAGGAGGATGCGAAGAAGGCGGTGCCTTGCTGCAGACCGGTCATGATGGCGGTGTCGACGATACGGATCTCGCGCTCGGCCATGGTTCGCATCCAGGTCGCGCGCTGGGCGTTCATAGCCGTCGTCAACGAGACGCGGCTGACCAGTCTGCCGTCGGAGGCCAGCGTATGCAGCACCCAGACGATGAGGAAGAAGGCCAGCGCCGCGAGGTCGGCCGTCGAAAGATGGAAGGAATCGCCCATGTCCCCTTGTACCACAGGCGAGCCGGCCGCTTCGACGGTCGGCTAGGCCGGCAGGGGTCGGGCGGCTTTCGCGCGCAGGGCCTCGACCACCATGTCGGTCCTGGTGACCCATCCGAACGCGTTTTCGAAATTCCACAGCGTTGCCTGGCGGTTGAAGTCGGGGCCCGAATGGTTCATCGCGTCCTCGACCAGGACAGGCCAGAATTCCAGCATGTAGGCCGTCGCGCGCGGTCGCATCGACGCAGACATTGGTGGCGACCCCGCTGAACAGCAGATGGCGGATATTGCGAGCCCGCAGATACGCTTCCAGACCGGTGTTGCAAAAGCCGCTGTAGCGGGATTTGCGGATGATCTGGTCGCCCGGCTCCGGCTTCAGCGCATCGACGATCTGCCAGTCCCAGCTGTCGTCGATCAACAGCTTGCCGCGCAGTTCGGGGCGCTGGCGCATCAGCACCATTCCCAGTTCCTTGTGGTAATTCGGCGAGGAAATGTCGCCGGCGTCGCCGAGATCCGGTCTGTACGACATCTGGAGATAGACCACGGTGAGGCCAGCTTTGCGCGCGGCCGCAAGCAGCCTTTTGTTGGCCTCGATGGCCGGTGCAGCACCCGATATGTCGAAGCCCGCCAGATCGAACATGCCGCCCGCCGAGGCGAAGGCGTTTTGCATGTCCACCACGATGACGGCCGTCTGCGCTGGCACGATGCACACCGGTTCCGGCCTGGCCTCCAAGGCAAGCATTGCTTCCTCCC
>NZ_RZOT01000002.1:0-42416 GCF_003999085.1 Mesorhizobium sp. M4A.F.Ca.ET.090.04.2.1 | reverse complement strand
ATCTACAACCGGTTCATTCGCTGGAGCCGGCTGGGTGTGTTCAACCGCATTCTGGCCGAACTCTCGGCCCGGGGCGGCGGCACAGACAAGCTGATGATCGATGCCACCCATCTCAAGGCGCATCGCACGGCAGCCAGCCTGCTCAAAAAGGGGCTCTACCCCGATGTATCGGACGGACCAGAGGCGGTCTGACCACCAAGCTGCAGGTGGTTTGCGACGACCAGGGACGTCCGTTGCTGCTGCACCTGAGCGAAGGCCAGGCCAACGATCACAGAACCGCCGCTGCCGTGCTCGACGAACTGCCACCTGCCCGCCATCTGCTGGCCGATCGGGCCTACAGTTCCACTGGCTTCCGCGAGGCGCTCATCGGCAAGGGCATCACACCCTGCATCCCGCCTCATGCCAAGCACCGTGTCCAGCACAGCTATGATCCGCTGCTCTACAGGCAGCGCCACAGGATCGAGAACATGTTCGCCCGCCTCAAGGACTGGCGACGCATCCACACTCGATACGACCGATGCGCGCACACATTCTTGTCAGCAATCGCCTTCGCTGCAGCGTTCATCTTCTGGATCAATGAGATGCTGTAACGGGGCCTGCGTCGTGCGCTGCCCGTTACCGATTGCATGCTGACCGGTTGCCGCCGACGCTCCCGTATCTGATTCTGACAGGAGGATTACGGGATGAAACTGTTCATTGGGTTGGATGTCTCACTCGCCAAGACTGCGGTCTGCATTGTCAGCGAGCACGGCAAGATCGTGAAGGAGGCTGAGGTCGGCAGCGATCCCGCGGCGCTGACGCAATTCGCGCTGGAGCAACAGGGCGAAATTGCGATGATCGGGATGGAAGCCGGGCCGTTGTCGCAATGGCTGCACCGGGGGCTGACCGAAGCCGGCCTGGAAGTGGTTCTGATGGATACCCGGCAAGTGAAGGGTGCTCTGAAAGCCATGCCGATCAAGACAGACCGGCGCGATGCTGAAGGTATTGCCCGGCTGCTACATTTGGGCTGGTTCCGGCCAGTCCATTGCAAGTCGGTGTCTGCCCAGGAGATCCGCGCACTCCTCGGGGCGCGCAAATCCATCCAGCAGGGCGTGATCGCTCTGGAAATGTCCTTGCGCGGGTTATTGCGGAACTTCGGCTTGAAAGTCGGCGCAATCTCCAAAGGACGGTTTGATGCTCGCATTCAGGAACTGGTTGCCAGCAACACTACGCTGGTGGCGGCAACCGAGCCGATGCTTCGCGCCCGTGCCACCCTCCGCCATGAACTGGCGCGACTGGAGCGGCATGTGCGCAGCCTAGCACAGGACGACCCGACCTGCCGCTTGCTGATGACCATGCCGGCCGTTGGCGCGGTGGTCGCATTGACCTTCAAGTCGGCCGTGGATGATCCGGCTCGGTTCTCGTCGTCGAAGAAAGTCGGCCCGTGGGTCGGCCTCCCCCCTTCACGGCAGCAGTCCGGCGAGCGCGACGTGACAGGCGGTATCACCAAAGCCGGTGACGCCCATTTACGCCGCGCCTTATGCCAGGCCGCAACCGTCATGATGAACCGGGGCCGTGGGTCGTGGTTGCGGACATGGGCCTCGCGGGTCGCGAAACGGCGCGGCACCAAGCGGGCCATGGTGGCCTTGGCGCGTCGGATCGGTGTGATCCTGCATCGGATGTGGCTGGACGGAAGAAACTTCCGCTGGGAAGGAGCGCCAGAGCCGATCCATGCATGAGCTAATCTCCGTGTTGATGTCTGCCTGAGCGCAGACCTGCGAGGTCCCCGACCCGGGACGTGGTCCCGATGACGCCGCGGTCTGGACTGATGCCGCCCCGCCGGGCGAGCACGCCAATGAGATGGGCGCATCGGAACCATATTGGACAAGCATCATGTTGGCGGCCGCCGCGCCGACCACGGACCGAAGCATGAACCCGGGCAGAACCTCATACGGCAGGAAAGCAGGCGATATAGCACAACCAAAATGCAATCACGCTCTCCGCACACCCGGATGGGCGATCCCTTCTTGCATCAAATTTGCCTTGACGAGGACGGCCCCGTTACCGAAGTCCTGACCCTAGCCGACACGGCCTTTGGTCGGCGTCTCGGATGAAGTCTAGAAATGCTTGCGTCGGCTCCAACCAACGTCTCTTCTGGAGCGGAAACACGCTCAGAGATTTTTCCACTCGGCGGTGTCGCGTCGAAGAAGCGTTCTGCAAAGAATAGTCCCCGAAACCACCGTCATGAACCACAGGGACATAGCTGTGACGATTGATATTTCGCGTAGTTAGATCGGAAACCGACTCGCAAGTCATAAGATGAGCTCTAGGTGTCATTATCATTCCAACC
This sequence comes from Mesorhizobium sp. M4A.F.Ca.ET.090.04.2.1, assembly GCF_003999085.1. Taxonomy (NCBI): domain Bacteria; kingdom Pseudomonadati; phylum Pseudomonadota; class Alphaproteobacteria; order Hyphomicrobiales; family Phyllobacteriaceae; genus Mesorhizobium; species Mesorhizobium sp. M4A.F.Ca.ET.090.04.2.1. Next base: position 40,087 of record NZ_RZOT01000002.1, on the reverse strand, counting down.
GTAAGGCCTGCCTGTACGTGCCAATTTCCGCACTTACGTCGGCGAGTTCTTGATAATCGTTTTTCCGCACGAAACTTAAGCTCCCATGGGAGAAGGCGAGGAAATCAATGCACGGGTAGCAACAACGAGCCTGTCTCTCGAGTAATTGTAGAAGCGAGAATCAATTCTGAGTTTCACGTTTGAAGGACGATTCCCAGTGCAGCGTCTGGACCCGGAGGCGTCTAGGAATCCAACAGCAGCATTCAACCAGAACCGAAATTCACCCACGTCGAAATGCGCAATGTTCGAGCGTATGGTCTCAGCGGCATGCTTTTCATGGACCCGCGCCAGCTTGCAGATTGTCATTGCCAGCATGATTGGCTGGTCGTTAGCCCGCTCCCACAGGAAGTCGTCGTCTAGAAATGATGCTTCGTCAGCATCCGAAAACTCGAATCCACGAATGTCCCGTACCTCGGCAAGATTTTCATAGGTATGACTGTGGAAATCACCGATGAGCGTCAAGTGTGGTGCCCATCGATCCATCAGTTCGCTCTTCAGGCGGACAGCCTGATCGTTGGGCTTCACGCTGTTCCGTGATCGCTTGGCTGAAATGCTGAGACTCATAAGATCGACATGGAAATGGGTCGTTCCTTTCGAGTCCTCGCGACTGAAGCCCCAAAGATACCCCAGCGTTTCCAGCTTTGTTCGGCGCGGACGACCATCTCCGAGAACATAGGCTTCCAGTGTGGCAAGCGTAATAGTGTGACGAGCTGCATCAGAAAGGGAAATGGTGAACTTCATCGTGCGTTACCTGAAGGTGCCTCCGATTCGTTTCCGATCAACGGCCAGCCACGATCCTCACTGGGGCTTCGCTGGTCCAAATCGCGATATATCCGACCTAGTCGGCCCGAATCCTGACCTTGATCAGGATCTCGCACGCGAAGTCCTGACCAAGAAGCCACGCTGGTACGTCGGGGGCTTTATCGTTCCCGCCTACGACGGTGTTGCGCCTGTGATACCTGACGGCGAGGAAACCATCGAAGAAACCGCCGACGACCTTCTCGCCAGTGAGACGCTGGACTCCGCTGTCGAGGAGGAGGTCGATGAGAAGGATTCGACTGACCAACCACCGCGGGACAGGTTTCTTCCGTCGTCGATAGGGTTGACGGTGGTTCTTCCGGAAACGGTGAGTCAAGTCACGCTGCGCGCAACATGGGGGAACTATAAGACGGAGCCCCCATTGCCCGATGCGCTCCTCATTCCCGAAGTGTCGGGAAAGGGCAAGCCAAAGCCAGAAAAGCCCGAGAACCTCCGTTGGGTTCGGGTTTCCGGCGAAGCCGCGATTGTCCTCGACGTCACTCGGAACCAGTCCGGGATCCCGCTGCCGGAAAGCGCTGCGCCTCACAGGCCGGGCGGCGGCATCGAAGTAGCCGTTCACACCGTGTGCTCCGTCAAAAGACTCCGGAAGGGGCTGAAGAGCGTCTGCGCGTCATCACCGTCTTCTTGGTAAACCGTCGACGGAGCACAAAGGCTCCGTACAAGGACGTGGCCTACGCGTTCCAGACCCGGATCGAGCTCGAATGTGCGGATGGATTTTATCCGCGCAGCGACCTGTCCACCTACCAGTCCGATGATTTCGAACTTAGGCTGGGCGATCTCCATTATCGCGATGTCCGCGAATATGCCGTTGGTCGCAACACATCTGCAGGCTGGCAAGAACGGCGTGACGCGACGAACGATCCGCTCCCCGTGACGCGTGTTTGGACCGATTTCCTTCCGCAGCAGGAGGTGGAGCGTGTCGTCCCGGCAAGGAGCGATGGCGTCGAGTTCGGCATGGAGGCTCTCGCTCGGGCTGCCGTTTCCGGAGCCGAAGCGGTCAGTGCAGCCTTGGATTCACTGCCTGAACTTTACGCCGAGTGGCGGCGGGGTCAGGAAGGAATGATGACAGGGCTTGCGCCGAGACGGCTAAAGACGGGCCAGGCGCTTCTGGAAAAAGTTGACACCGCCGGCAGCAGGATTCGCGATGGGATAGATCTCCTTAAGCGTGATACGGTGGCGCGTGAAGCATTCGGCCTGATGAATACGGCGATGGCGATGGCCAACCGCCGGCGCGAGGCAGTGATCCAGAAGAAGCTGCCGGGCGATGTAGACCCGCCAACATGGCGGCCGTTCCAGCTAGCCTTCGTCCTCCTCAATCTCGTTGGCGTGACCGACCGAAACAGTGGTGAGCGTGAGATCGTCGACCTGCTTTTTTTCCGACCGGCGGCGGCAAGAGCGTATCTTGGACTTGCCGCCTATGCGATTGTGCTGAGGCGGCTCCGCGGATCTGGCGTGCTGGGTGCGGGCATCAGCGTCATCATGCGCTACACGTTACGCCTGCTCACGCCGCTGGTCTCGTCTGCGCGCTCGAATTCCTGCGGACCCATGATGACAATGGCCGGAAGACGCTTGGCGAATGGCCGATCGAGATTGGACTCTGGGTAGCGGCGCAGCCTCACCGAACAATCCAGCCGCGAAATTCTTCCGACAAGGACGCCGCGACGACCTGGCTGAAGCGGTACCAGAGCAGACCTAAGACGAAATCCCCGGTGCCACTGAAGGGATGTCCGTGGTGTGGTGAGCCCTTCAAGCCAGAGAGCTTCCACTTCACGCCCAACAGGACGGCTCCGCAGAATCTAGTGCTCAAATGCGAGAACGCCGAATGCGACTTCACGCGGGATCGACACCTGCCGGTGCTCGTGGTGGACGAGCCAATTTACCGCCGTCTTCCCGCATTTCTCATCGCCACGGTGGACAAATTTGCCTCCCTTCCATGGATTGGCAAGAGCGGCGCATTCTTTGGACACGTAGACCGGTATGATCCGGTCAAGGGGTTCTTCGGCGCGTATGAGCCAGGCGAAGGTCGCCCCTTCGGAAACGGGCATCGGCTCGATCCGCCGGATCTTGTCATCCAGGACGAACTGCACCTGATCTCTGGCCCGCTTGGAACGGTGGCCGCACTCTACGAAACAGCGATCGACCTGCTGTCGTCGCGGCCGGGTCTTCATGGACTCATTCGTCCAAAATCGTCGCTTCGACCGCGACCGTCCGAAGGGCGGAGAAACAGATCGCAGCCTTGTTCGATCGTTCGGAGACGGCCGTATTTCCGCCACCCGGCATCCACCGTACCGACAGCTTCTTCGCCAGGACTGTGCCATCGACACGAGAGCCAGCCCGCCTCTACGTCGGTGTGGCGAGTCAGGATCGCGGGCCTAAACTCCTCTTTCTTCGGAGCATGCAGACCCTGCTGGCAGGCGCGCAGGCACCGACTTCCAGCCCGACGCAAGAAGGGGAAGATCCCGCCGATCCGTATCTGACAGTGCTCACGTATTTCAATGCGCTTCGCGAGCTTTGGGGGCGCTCGTCGCATCTCCTCAGAACTCCGCTGCTTCCAGCTGGCGGCTGAAACGCACAGGCGCAGCCCAGCTTGGTCGCTAACCGCATCGATCGCCTCATGGTGTCTGCCATGAATCCGTGTGCGTGAAGCGCTCCAGAGCGAAGATGTTGGGCGTCAACCAAGTTCACCAATGAGCTTCACTGCTCGAGTTCTGCACGGTGTCACCGACTGGCGCCGGAGGTTGATCCGGTGATTAGGAGGAGCACTCGTTGTCGGATTCTCGACGATGTCGGACATGTGACACAACGCTTCCAGAGCGATCGCATTGTTCCGAAACGATTTTCCCAGTTGGCACGACGGTTGCGATCCTATGCGCAAAAGCCCTGCGATGCCGCACCGACTGGAAGAACTCATCAATGATCACGCTTTTCGAACATGTGGGCGCCGCTACCAACACTGAGCGTTCCCGAGCCGACGGAAGCCTCTATCCCTTCTTTCTGAAGGCTGTCCGGACATGAACGCATTTGATGTCCGTCCAACGCTGGATGCTCCCGACGACGATCCCTATCTCTGGCTTGAAGATGTAGAGGGCGAGCGGGCACTTGCCTGGGCCGCCGGCCAGTCGGCAAAGACCCTGAAGCACTTCGGTGGAACGCAGTTCGAGCGCGACCGGGCGGCTCTGACAGCCATTTTCGACAATTGCGACAACCTTCCCCTGATCGCGCGCCGTGGTCAGTACCTCTACAATTATTGGCGAGATGCCGGAAATCCACGCGGACTGTGGCGCCGGACCACCCTTGCCGCCTACATGAAGGCGGATCCCCAATGGGAGCTACTGCTCGATCTAGATGCTCTCGCGGCTAGCGACGGAGAGGATTGGATCTGGGACGGCGCGTCCGTCGAGCCGGAGAGACGGGAAAGAGCCGTTCTGCGCCTGTCGCGCGGCGGCAGCGACGCGGTCGTGCATCGCGAATTCGACCTGATCTCTCTGAGCTTTGTCGCCGACGGTTTCAATCTCCCCGAGGCCAAAGGCTACGTTAGTTGGCTGGACCCTGACGCGCTTCTGCTTTCCAGTGCGCTTGGTAATGGCATGGCCACCCGCTCCGGCTATGCGCGCACCGTGCGACTGTGGAAGCGTGACGCGGATCCCCTCACCACGCCGGTAATCTTCGAGGCCGGGTTCGAGAGCCTCAAGGTGTCTGGTCATTCGGACCGCACCGGCCGCAGCGAGCGCCTTTGGTTCATTGAGAAACGGGCCTTCTACGAGAAGATCAGCTGGATCGGCGACAGGAGCGGGCCGAGGAGGCAGATCGATCTTCCTCGTGACGCGTCGTGGCGGGTCTTCGGCGACTGGCTGGCGGTAAGGCCGCGCAAGCCGTGGACGGTGGGAGGCACCACCCATCCCGCCGACGCGCTGATCGTCATCTCGCTTTGCTCTTTCCTCGCCGGCGGACGCCGTTTTGAGACCCTGTTTCAACCAGGGGAAAGGCGCTCTCTGCAGTCATTCTTCTGGAATGACGGGAAGCTCATTATCTCTTACCTCGTCAATCTCGTACCGCGTTTCGAGATGTTCACTCCCGGCCACCAGGAATGGACGCGCCGAGTCCTGGACACCCTGCCGGCCGAAGGGACTGTCCACGTCTGGTCATTCGATGCGGCAGTTCACGAGACCAATGGAGAGGTCCTGGTCTGTGCTCAGGATCCGATCACGCCGCCGCAGCTCTTGCTATTCGATCTCAATGCCGCGCCGTCTCTCAGCGCTTCAGCAATCCTGAAGCGCAGCCCGGAGAATTTCGATGCATCCGGACTGGTGGTCACGCGCCACGAGGCAGTCTCTATCGATCATGAGCTGATCCCCTATACGCAGGTTGGTCCGGCGAACGGGAACGGAGATGCTCCGATTCACCTTTCCGCTTATGGCGGGTTCGGCACATCACTCCTGCCCTACTACAACTCCCCGCTGGGCAAGCTGTGGCTCGAGCGCGGCGGCACGTGTGTGGAGGCGAACATCCGCGGCGGCGGCGAGTTCGGCACCCGCTGGCACGATGCCGGGCGCAGGGAGGGCAAGCGTCTCGCCCATGACGATTTCGCCGCCGTTGCCGCCGACCTCGTGCGAAGGGGCATCACCGTGCCGAGGCGGATTGCCGCCGAGGGCGGCTCAAATGGCGGCCTGCTGATCGCCAACATGCTGACCCGCTATCCTGAGCATTTCGGGGCTCTGTTCTGCACAATTCCGCTTATCGACATGCGTCGCTACACCAAGCTCTTGGCGGGCGCGAGCTGGATCGACGAATATGGCGATCCGGACAAGGCTCACGATTGGGCTTTCCTGAAGGAAATCTCCGCCTATCACGCCGCGGCGCCGGGACAGCCCTATCCGCCTATCCTGATCGCCACCACGAAACGCGACGACCGCGTCCATCCGGGCCATGCGCGCAAGATGGCCGCAAAACTGCAGGCTCTTGGCTATCCCGCTTACTTCTACGAGGCCAGCGCAGGCGGGCACGGCTACGGCAAGGACAATCGGGAGCAAGCCGCATTCATCAGTCTAGGCACCAATTTTCTCCGCAGCGCAATCGGCTTCAACGATCACCTTCCGGAGATGGCGGTACGCGTTGCAACGCAAGAGGAGCATTTGAGCTCATCAACAATTCATTCGAGCAGGAGACCAAACAGTGCAGTGCATCCTTTCTGAACATCAAGGAGTGAATATCATGGGGAGAACGCGAATGGGCGTAGCGCGGGCAATAGCAGCGGCGGTGGCCCTGATCATGGTGGGACAGCAGGCCGTCGCCGCGGAGCCTGCGCAAGCAGAGACCGTCCTGGCGGAGACGGGAGCTTCGGTCACCGAAGCGCCAAGCCCTTGGCAGGTCCGCCTGCGGGCGTTGGGCGTCGTTACGAAAGATCTGGGCTACGTTGACAAGCTTCCCGGCTCCGGTCTTTCCTATTCGGACACGGTGACGCCGGAACTCGATATCTCGTATTTCTTCACCGACAATATCGCCGCCGAACTCATACTCGGCACCACCCATGCTAACATCGACGGTCAGGGAACGATCCGCTCGGCGGGTAATATCGGCAAGGTTTGGCTGCTCCCGCCCACGCTGACATTGCAGTACCATTTTACCGATTTCGGCGCGTTCAAGCCCTATATCGGCGCCGGCGTGAACTACACGGTCTTCTATAACCAGGACACTGGCAGCGCCGACGCTCTCAAGGTGAAGAATACGTTCGGCACGGCGCTGCAGGTCGGTTTCGACTACATGGTGGACGAGCACTGGGGCGTCAACTTCGACGTGAAGAAGCTTTTCCTGAAGCCGGACTTCGACGTCACGGTGGCCGGCGCGAAGCTGACGGGGAAGGCGGAGCTCGATCCCTGGCTGATAGGCGCAGGTGTCACCTACCGCTTTTGAATATCAGAGTGAAGTCTGCTTCCCGACTGCCGGTTTAAAATGAAGGGCGCCTCGCGCGCCCTTTTTTACGGTCGACACTGCAGGGCAAGACCTCATGAAGCTATTCTCGGGCGGGGTTCTCTTCTGGCGGACCAAGAAGGTGCACTGGCCAACCGGCCTTGCGCCTGAGATGGAGTGCTTAGAAGCGCTTTGGATCGGGACGGGCTTTGGTATTATGGGTGGAATGCTTCAGCCAGACCATTTGCCAGCATCGTCTCCCGGACGTCATGTCTGAGCTTCGTGTCAGCGCAAGGCGAACACGCGGCTCCTAGATGCCGGCACGATGGCTGGTTCAGCCATGCTGCGACAGTTGCCTGTTTTTTCAGTTCCTTTGCTGTTCGCGCGCTAACCGCAACGCTCCATACCAGTCTCGCGTGCCTGTCCCCGTGGGTGGGCGGCAGAAAGCGATTAGGCCCGCTGAAAGCGGCGGACCGCATCCGAAGGACCGTAACGAAGAGAAGGACCTGAAGCGAGAGCGAAGGTTGCGGGAGGCCGCGGCGGGCCTAAAAGGGGATGCCAACCAACCCCCACGCCCCAGGAAAGGCTGACAAAAACCGCAGCGGCCGACTGTCCAATAGGGTGCGCCCGTGCCAGGCGAGCCAAATGGCAGGGGCTGCCGGGGCCCTAAGAAAAGCGGATTGGGTTCACGAGCACCCGGCGCGCGCCGTCAGGCCGCCAGGTACTTGGAGGGCAGGTGCATCAGGCCTGTTTGTCGGGCCGAACCAGATCCATGTGGCTGACGCCGAGGGCCAATGCCAGTTCATAGATCGTGATAATTGTCGGATTTCTTCGGCCTTTCTCCAAGCCGCTGATGTACTGCTGACTGAACCCGGAAATCTCCGCAAGCTGCTCCTGCGTCAGACGCTTCCTTTGCCTGATCCTCTGCACATTCCGTCCGACCAACTTGCGCATATCCATGCACGCAAGCCAGCGGATCAGGCGGCTTGAGTTTATCAACTATAATATGTAATCCACATTTAGCAGGCAGAGGGCTTCGCGGGTCCATTGGCCGGAGATAGAATTAGCGATGTTACAGCCCAAATCGAACACGCCGTTTGCCGACGAGGTCCCCTGGTCGGACCGCATTACAGCCTACGACAAGGACCACTTTACAACCTATATGAGGCTCCTGGACGCCTCAGCCGACAACGCCACTGAAGAGGAAATGGCCCATGTGATCCTCGGCATTGATCCGGCACGCGAACCGGAGCGCGCACGGAACGTTCTTCGCAGTCATCTCGACCGTGCAAACTGGGTGGTGACGAGCGGCTACAAGGATTTGTTCGCCAGTTGACGAAATGGGCGGTGCGGTCGCTTCGCTTCAAGCAACGAAGTCGCGTAACCACCCTGCATCGACGCATCACCACAGCGCGAATGCGCTCGAAGATGATCGCGAGGACTTCCAGTCGGCGCGGATAGCCCAGTGCTTCGGCACCCGCAAGCCAAGCGTCGAAGCGCCTGCAGGACCAAGCGGAGGCGACGGCAGCGCGCTTTGAGCGAAACAGGGTTTTTTGCAGTCGCCCTTGCGTCGCAACTGTTGACACTTCAAGAGAGTCCGGAGGCGGCTTTCAACCGCCGATCGGGCCAGGGCATATGCTCGCGGCGCCCCCCAGAAATGCCGTTGCGCAGCATGCCAGCCTCGCCACGTCGAACAGCGATCTCGCCGGACGGGTGTGACGATAACCGCCGCAATCCTTGTGGTCCCGGGCAACTTGCCTTCTCCGCGCGTGGATTCGCAGGCAGACAAGCGTGATGACGCAGGCGGTCGGCATAATTATGGATGCGCAGCATGCCGAAGCGTGGCTCAACGGGCAGCTTGCGGCAGCAAGGGAGACCTTGCGGGACACTGGTTAAGTGTAGCCCGGCCGTGGGGTCCCCGGACTGGTCGTGACCACGACCGATAGCATTGCGCCACCTATGGGCGCACCCGCTTGGGCAGCGGTTTGGGACCGTTCCCGCGCAACTGGCCTCAACAAGACGGAGACAGGAACGATTCCGACGTTTCGAAGCAGAGCGGGAATTGAGGACATGGTGCCCGCCTCGCCTGCTCTTCGCTGGCGGTACGCTTCTGTCTCATCGTTTTGTCCTCCGCTCGCCAATCGCTGCTCCCAGGAAGCGGTGCGGCTAGTCACGACAGGAACGGGCCCGCGGTCTGAGGCGCACTGCATCCGAAGGACCGGAACGAGTAGAAGGACCCGAAGCGAGAGCTAAGGGTTGCGGGACGCCGCGGCGGGCCTAGAAGGATGCGGCGCCACCTGCTGGGAAAGGCACAACAGAGAGAATTGCGAGAGTCTAACGACGCGCTAGGAGGCGCAGCGGAATGGTCGAGACGCCCTGAGCCAAGAAAAGCGGGGATCTACCCACCGGCACCCGGGCACGCGCGGTGATGGGCGCGGGCGCCCACTACGTCCGCAGGCTCAACAGAATCTCACACGGATCAGCGTCGAGGGCCGCAGTTATGTCGAGAAACTCAATGATATCGAGACGCCGCTCTCCACCCTCATATTTCGCCACGAAGGATTGCGGACGACCAAGCTTCTCAGCCACCTGCGCCTGCGTCAGTCCTTTGTCCTTGCGCAGTGAGATCAACTGGCTCAGAAACCGCTGGTGGCGGGAAGATCGAAGAGATTTGGGCATTAAGGTGAACCGGTCAGGTGAAGACCGGCTCAGCGACTAATCCCCGTTTCGGATTATCCCATTTTGGGATATTCTGCCTTGGATCCAGCGATCAAGAAGCGAGGTTCGCGGCAGACATGAATCGAACAACGGGAACAGATAGGACTCAAAGCTCAACACTGCTCGACGAGGTCCCTTGGTCAGACAGCCTCACGAGCTATGACAGGCAGCATTTCAAAATCTATCTGAGGATCCTCGACGCCTGCGCCGACAATGCTACCGTAGAGGAGATGGCCGATCTCATTCTCGGTATTGACCCGGCACTTGAACCGGGGCGCGCCCGCAAAGCTATTCACAGCCATATCGACCGGGCGAACTGGATGATTACGACCGGCTACAAGGAACTGTTCCGGGCTGACGAAAAGGGCAAGGCGTTCGCTTCTTGAGCAACGAACTGGCTACCGCCAATCACCCGCAGGCGAACCGTTGAGCGCCCGCAGGACGAAGCCGAGGCGGCGAGAGCGCTCTTCCAGCGAAACAGGGTTTGGCAGTTGCCTGTGCGTCCTTGGCGATCTCGCTGGATGATGCGACGACAACCGCCGCAGTTCCTCGTAGCCTCGCTCCCCGCAGTAGCATGGTCGGGTATGGACAGAGTGCCGAACAGATTCGGGCCGCTGAATATCCGAATTGCAATCGACGGCGAGGCGCTATTCGACTTGGGCTGGGCACGCAACGTGCAGACCCCGAGTTTCGCCGCTCGATCGCCGCAGCAGTCTGATTTGACCAAATGAACTCATAGATTGGCAAGGCAACTGGCAGCTAACGCGGCAGCAAGGGCACCATGCGCGCCTTTTAATCATCGTGAACCCCCGGTTACAACGAATTTAAAGACTCTTCACGACCGAAATCACTGACAAGTGGTACGTTCCCCAGCAAGTCTTCGGCGGCCCCGCAAAGTGTTAGGTCATACAAAGAAGTTGAAAGCTGATCATCCTGCAAGGCCGCACAGCCGGCTGTTTGGATACCAAGAGATTGAAAAAATGTCTTCCCTGCCATGGCAGCAACACCCAATCCAAAAAACTACAAGCGCGGGCCAATTGCTTTCGGCTCGCCGGATCATCGTGAAGATTGGCTCTGCACTGCTTGTCGATCCACAAACGAGAAAGCTGCGCGGCGCTTGGCTTGAGTCGCTAATAGCCGATGTCGCCCGATTTTTCTCACGCGGGCAGCAGGTGATTCTCGTCACATCAGGTGCTGTCGCGCTTGGATCTTGTCAATTCGATGGGTTAGACAGACCTCTCCGAATTGAGGAGAAGCAAACGGCGGCGGCAATTGGTCAGGTTCGACTTATGCTTGCTTACGAACAGAGATTAAAGCGCCATGGTTTTGCGTCGGGGCAAATGTTATTGACCAGCCAAGACATAGAGAACCAGAATCGCCGGCACAATGCATGGTCGACCCTTCAACAACTTCTCAAAATCGGGGCCGTACCCATCATCAACGAGAACGACACGACCGCAACGGCCGAGATCTGCTTTGGCGACAATGACCGGCTGGCGGCACGGGTCGCGCAGATGGTAAATGCCGACCTTTTAATTTTGCTTTCTAACGTAGATGGCCTATTCACGGAAGACCCGCACGACAATCCGTTGGCTCGTCTCGTGACAGAAGTGCGGTGCATTACCCCCGAGATAGAGGCCATGGCGGGTCATTCTCTCACCCGCTATAGTTCGGGTGGCATGGTAACAAAGTTAATGGCAGCAAAGATAGCCATGGGCGCGGGATGCGGCATGGTCATTGCGAGAGGAACCGAACCTTACCCGCTCGCCGCCATCGAGAACGGTTCGCCATCGACGTCGTTTGTTCCGATCGCCAAAGATAAAGCTATTCGCGGGGACCGTTGATGAACTCTGGCCGCCTGAATAACTCCAGCGGCCGTCAATTCGCGGGCGGGCTTGCAATGCCATCTGGCGCAATGTTGCGCAAGGAAACAGCAGGAATGAGCCTGCCATCGGAGGCTAGTGCACCTACTGAAGCGGCCTGTGCAAAGCATAGAGGAACCAAGGCCGAAGCAGTTTACTAATCTAGAGAATTGAAGATCGTGAGGAGGCTAACAGCGCTACGGCCTGGTTTTTGGTGCGCACGCCGAGCTTATTCCTGGCATTATCCAGATGAAAAGCGACCGTGCGCGCCGTGATGCCCAAGATGCAGGCCGTATCCAAGGCGGACGTGCCGCGCGCCGCCCACCGCAGGCAATCATATTCACGTGGTGTCAGCAAAATGCCGTCCACCGTTCGATTGACAGAGAGTTTGCGGCGAATATGAATGTGAAAGCACATTGCCATGAGTTGGAGCGCCTGCTCATACCGCTCGGCGACGCGCAGTAAAGCGGACGGCTCACGCGCTGCAAAGGTCATCGCAGCAACACGGCCTCTGCGATCGACAATCGGGATCGTCAATCCAGAGCAGATGCCGAACTCTGCCGCTTCAGCGAACAGCCTTTGCTGAACCTTCGATGTCTCAACGCCACGAAGGTCGCATTCCCATTGGAATGGACGTTCGGCAAGTCGCGCACGCATGATGACGGGATCGACTCTCTGATACTGGTTTCGCAGATAGTGCGCTGTCCAGGGATGCGGATAATTTGAGATCAACTTGGGCTCGCCGGAAGGTTGTGAGGGCAGGGATAGATAGGCAAACGTGAGTAGATCAAATCTTGAGGCCGCGCTGGCCAAGGCATCCCGAAGATCTGTTTCGTCGACGCTCTCCGAGAGCCTTTCCAGAAATGTCTCGAATACAAGCGGCATATCCTTTGTCATTGTCCTGACTCAATTTCTCCATCTGTCTGCTGCGCGCCACGCCGACTGGAGGCCCGGTAAAGCGGCCCGCTTAACCGCTGCCCGCATCTCTGCATGGGCCGCCTGACAGTCCTTGCAGAATGGCGCAACGTCTGGATCTTCGCTCCGATGATCCCAATGGCAACTACGCTGGGCCTTGGGACGGCTATCTCCGCGACGCTTGAGCATCTCTCCAAACGCAATTGTGCAATGAGAGAGCCCTCTCGGAGTGAAACGACACAGCGCCCCTGCATCACTCAGTGGTGAGAAGTCATCCTGCGCCATCATGGTCAGCGGCATCTAAAGGAATCATCAGTCCAGAGGTTGCTGCGTCAACGTCGCTCCGCACGAAAAAGAGAATGACAGGCGCTCATCTTCGCCGCTCTGGGCACTGTGATCTGGAACGTAGTTGCGCCGCTTCTGTGTGTTGCTGGGCAGATCGACTTCAAAGATCATACGGATGCCGCCGTTCCGTAAAGTTCAAATTGCCAGTCTATCATCTTAAGCCGGGACCAACCCAGGCCGGTACTCTCGCTCGACACTGCTGCGGCGACATTCCATTGAAGATTCTGAAGCACTTTGCGAAGTGCGAAGCAGACATGAACCCGCAGGCCATGGCAACGTCAATGATGGGCATCCGTGTGCCTTCAATCAGGCGCTTTGCATGCTCTGTTCGAATCCGGAGATAGTGACGCACCGGCGGAAGTCCAATATGGGAAGCGAACAAGCGTTCCAGCTGGCGCCGTGACACTCCGGCTTTTTGCGCGACCTCGTCCATTGCGAGCGGGAACTCCACGTTTTCTTCCATGATCCGCATTGCCATCAGGAGCTTGTCGCTCACGCCGACAAAGGCCAGGCCCGCTGGGCCGGTCTGGCGGTTTGAACCTGAGCGCTGACCTTCAACTGTCGCGTGGCGGCAGACCTCCTGGGCAATATACCCGCCGGCATGGCTGCCAATCAGATCCACGGCCAGGTCGAAGGCTGCCAGTTCTCCTGCGCAGGTTGAATACTGGCCGTCCTTGACAAACAGTCGCTTACACGAGCCTGGTTGAACACTTCGGCGAACGCAGCGAGGCGCGACCAGTGTATCGTACAGCGTGTGCCTGCCAGAAGGCCCGTTCGAGCAAGCAGCCATGTCGCTGTCCCAACGGCAGATATCGGCACCCCGCGACGCGCCATCGTTCGCAGGAATCCGTTGAGCTCAGGTGTCAGTTGCCGTTCGACCGGCACGCCCGTCATAATAGCGAGCTGGTTCGGTCTGCGATCTTCCGCGCCTAATACCAGCTCGTCTATTGCGAAATCGACAGCAACCGAAAGGCCGTTGGCGCCCTCAATAGGCCGGGCGTCAAGGCCGGCGATTCCCCACCGGAACAGGGGCAGCGGCGACACCGTATTGGCGATTCGGAACGGTTCGAGGTAAGCGTGAAGCGCCAAGTGCGAGAACCCGGGCAGCACCAGAACCACTAGATCAAACGGTCGGCCGGCCGCCGAAATCGCCGGCGCGGCCCACGACTTTATTACGCTGATATTGGCAGGCGCGTTCATCAGGATCCGTATGTGACCAATGCTTTGCCGAACATGCCGGCTTCCGGTTTGACGCCGAGGCCTGGCAGTTGCGGCACGGCGATGTGACCCTTTTCGATAACAACCGGGTTCTTCGCGTCGAAATGTCCGTCGATATATTCCTGCGCGATCCAGGCACCCTCCATGCGGCACGGCTCTACGGTCGCGGCGAGATGGACGCAGGCCGCCGCAATGATGTCGCCACCCCAGGCGTCGTCGCAGCTATGCGGCAAGGAGCGGATGGCACAAAGGTCGCGAACGGCCGTCATCTTTGTGAGGCCTCCAAGGCGAGTGACCTTGAAGCCAAAGCCGTCAGCGATGCCCTGGGAGATCGCCTTGAGTACGGCATTCTGATCCTCTGTGTTCTCGTCCAGATATATAGGGTGCGTTACCCTGCCCTTCAGAGTGGCGACCTCATCCATAGTGTTGCAAGGTTGTTCGAAAACAAACGGGATTGCCTCACATAGCCGATCAAGATGGATTGCAGAAGCGACAGTGAGGCCTCTGTTGCCATCCACAGCGATGCGCGCTTTGTAACCGACTGCCTCCCAAACTTTGCGAATTGTGGCCACGTCCTCTTCGAGAGAGCGCCCCGAGATCTTGACCTGAAGGCGCAAGTAGCCCGCCTTCAGCTTATCGGCGGCAATTCGAGCGGTTTCATCCGGTGCGCCGACGATCAGCGAATAGTAGGCTGGAACGCGGTCAGTCAGCGCTCCGCCCAAGAGAGTCGAGACCGGGACGCCTAGCTGCTGGCCGAGGAGGTCCAGGAACGCCATGTCGAACGCTGCCTTGGCATAGCCATGCCCGTTGAGGCGTTCGTCCATGCGTTTTGTTAGAAGCCTGATCGAGGCTATCTCAGAACCGACGAGCCCCGGGGCGATTTCGGCTATCGCTGCGCGGGCGCCCAATGCATGATGCGGTTGATATAGCGGCCCAACTGGACAGGTTTCGCCCCAGCCCGTGAGTCCGTGATCGGTCACTATCTCGAGAAGCGTGCTGTCCAGCGACTCCACCTCGTCGCTCGCCATACGGTAGACGCCGCCCTTAACCGGTAGCCGAGTGGTATAAACGTTGATTTGATCGATGCGCATGACGTGGGTCAGAAGTCTTCATTCAGGGCATCGACGGCGGGGATTTCCCGTGAGCGACGATCGATATACGCGCGCAATTCCTCGTCCTTAGCGACATCGAGCTTAGGTTCTTCATATTCGTCCAGAAGACGGCGTGCATGATCGAGCGCGCGTTGCTTGATGTCCTTGGAGCCATCGGCGTACCACTGCTCGATCGAGTTATTGTCAAACAGTTTCGGGATAAAGAAGGCCTTCTCGAAGTTCGCCTGTGTATGGGGATGTCCAAAGTAATGGCCGCCGGGCCCGACATCGCGGACCGCAGCCAAGGCTTCGTCAAAGTCGTCCCACTGGATGCCTTGGGTCATGCGATAGCCCATAGAGCAGACTTCGGCGTCGACGACGAACTTCGCGATCGAGCAGTGCATACCGGCTTCATTCCAGCCAGCCGAATGCCAAATGTAGTTTGCGCCTGACATCAGCACGGCCATCATCGTCATCGCACTCTCATAGCCGGCTTGCGCATCGAAGACCTTGGCGCCGCCGAGCAGGTTTGAGGTACGCCAAGGGACATTATAGCGGCGAGCCATCTGACCGATCATGAAGTTCATGAGCGATATCTCCGGCGTCCCCGCCATCGGCGCTCCCGATTGCATCGACACGGTCGACAGATAGTGCCCATAAATCGCGGGGCAGCCCTTCCGGACCACCTGCGTATACGCGAGTGCAGAAAGCGCCTCCGCATTGAGCTGAGCCACCGCCGCCGCGGTGGAGGCCGGCGTATTAGCGCCGCCGAGAACGAATGGCGAGCACAGAACGGGCTGATTGCGCCGGCAGAAAGCACGCATGCCGCCCAGCATAACCTGGTCCCACACGAGCGGCGAATTGCCATTGCAGTTTCCGGTGGTCACTGCATGCTTGTCGAGGAAGCCTTCGCCGAACAGGATCTCGCACATATCAAGCACATCCTCCGCATTTTTGGGCGAAGTAGTCATGCCCATAAATATCTTGTCGGAATGCCTCATTGACGAATAGGTGATGTGCAGGTGCCGATGCGCGACAACAATGTCCATTGGCTCCACGATGTGGTGCGCCGATGAATGCAACGCCGGCATCATGTGCGCTAGCTTGTGAAAGGTCCCAAGGTCCGCGATCGTCGGGCCACGCCGGACGTCATCTAGATCGCGCATGTAAGGCGCGCCGGTCATAGGTACAAAGATAGATTTGTTGCCGCCGAGCGCGACATTCTTCGCCGGATCCCTAGCGAAATATTCGACTTTGGGGGGGATGGTCTTGACAAGTTCCATGACCAGGCCGCGGTCGAGGTGAACGCGGTCATCCGCCCGCACGTCCGCTCCGGCTCTCTTCCAGTCCTCGATTGCGATCGGATCGCGAAACACTACGCCTACTTCTTCAAGGATCGCGAGAGAAGCCTCGTGAACGCGCTCAACCTGCTCGGCATTCATCGGCTCTACGACCGGCAGGCCGCGCTTCAGCGTCGGCAACATGTCGACCTTCGGCGCCATGCGGATCGTCCGCCGCGCTTCCCGCCCTCCTCTACGAGAAAGTTGTAGCTGAGCAGTCATGCCGGCCTCCAGAATAACGGTACGGCCCGTGTGAGCCGGCCTCAACTATTGCTGTAGCCCGAAGCTTTGACCTACTGCAAAAGTCTCACGCGTCTGTTGACTAACGCGCGGCCGTGGTCGGGCCGTCCGATCAGATAGCTCGCATCGACAAGAAAGACCGGTTCCCGCCGAAGGCAGGTCACGGGTGCACACTCGACGAGTGCATCGAGGAAAAAAATTCAATCGTGAGACTACTTTTTTGCGCCAACGACCTTGTGCGGTTCCGTGCTAGCAAGTGTTGGTTGGTGTTGGTGGGACTCAAAATTGTGACTCTAGACGACAACGTTGCGTACGTTTGGGGCTGGATTCGCAGCATGGTGAAATATGCGGGATCTGGGACAGCCCTGTTGCTCCTCAGCCGGCCCAAGTATCCGTTTGACGCAATTCTTGCAGTAAAACTGGCCTCGATGAGACGAGTGTACGCCTCGACATGTTTCCCCCGTCCAAGAGGTGACTGAGGCTTTTGTAAAGAACCGCTTTTCCCAGATGCAAAGGCGTTTGGAAAATCTCTGTCAGAACAAACAGCGAATTGAACGCAAGGAGGGCATCTCTTCCGGCGCACAATCTCGACGCTTCTATGCGAACTAGACGGACAGGAATTTGATCGAAGCTTGTGAGGCGCCCCGGGCGCCTAAAGATGAATGGAGTCGAAAATTGTCGAATAGTTGGAAATATGACCGCGCTAAGAATGCCATTGATGCCCGCATCAAGGACGTTGAAACGGTGACGGTCGCCGACTACAAGCGAGATACGTCATTGACGTCCATACCGACGAACAAAGCCTACCGAATAGATGCTGTTCACCTCTACGCCGACATTTTGAACCTTCGAGACATGCTTAAAAGCACCGCGACGGAAGGAGAGACCTGCCATAAGAGGACACTCCGCTTTCTCAATCTTCACTACCGGGCCGTACACAGAATCTTATCAGCGTCGGATGCCCTGCGTGTCGATTTTCATAACCAGCGCCTCCACGCGGTCGTCGCCAAGCCCTACGGCGAGGATTCGGAAGGCGACCGCGTGAACCGAGCGGTGGCGATTGCACGGTTGATCAGCGACGTCCTGCAGGAAACGGGCGACGATGATGAGAACATCCCCGCAGCGCAGGTTCGTATTGGCATAGACAGCGGCCGTGCGTTGGTCGTCAACAACGGCCGCAACGGCAACCGAGAACCGCTATTCCTTGGCCGCCCTGCCAACATGGCCGCAAAGATCGCGTCGAACGGAAATGACGTTGGAATCTATCTCAGCAACGAGGCACGATCTGCAATAGGCCTCGAAGAGCTCGATGCTGAGGACATACCGCTTACGCCATTGACCGACGCAGAGATCTCCGAGTGCCAGGATGCAGCGCAGCTCGGCTTGAGCAAGGACACCCTGGTGTCGGAATGGCACGCCGACAACAAGAACAATCCAATCGGCTCCTTTGTCTTCACGCGAGTCACGCCACCCCTGCGAGATCTCGACATCCCTTTGCTGACCCCGGGCAACTCAAGACGGATGGAGACGATTTCGGTCTACGCTGACGTCGACAATTTCACAGCCTATGTGGACACCCATATCGACGATGATCCGGAAGACGTTGTTCGCTGTCTCCATGTCATCCGCTCAGAACTTGATCGGGTTCTTTCTTCCGACTTCTCGGGACGTCGTATCAGGTTCATCGGTGACTGCATCCATGGCCATTTGATGGAGGGTACCGCCTTTCAGACCTACACTGAGGACACGGTATCGACTGGAACACTTTGCGCCGGTGCCTTCAGGAGCAGCTTCGACCTAGCGCTTGAGCGGCTGCGCGCGAATAACGTAGATACGGACGGTCTGGGATTGGCGATTGGTTTTGAGTATGGACCAACTACCATCACTCGACTTGGCATGCAGGGCAATCGTGTTCGCTGCTCCACAGGACGAGCAGTCTTAGGATCAGAGGACGAACAGAAGCGCTGCACTGGCGAGCAGACGGCAATCGGCCAAACCGCATATGACGGAGGCACGGCATCGGTGCGCACGCTCTTCGGAACGTCGAGGCGAAAGTCAGGTCTCACGTATGATGTGGTGCTAGAAGCACTCGTTGCCGATGAAAACAAGGTGGCCAAAGCCATACACGCTGCCGCTTACGTGGTGGTGAGTCCTTCAATAGCCAGAGCTGCCGAAGAGCCGTTCCGACCTTACTGGGAGAAGTGCTAACACCGATGTCGGCCGTTTGGCTATTGGCTGAGACTGCAAACTTGAACCATGCCGTCTTCATTCGCGAGAATGGCGACAGCGCAATCTTTGCTGTCCAGCCCCCGCTTGCTTCCGGTGCCCCAGGGACTAAATTTCTTATCGATGTCAAGAGGGTCGGCGAGACGGTTAAAGCTCGCGAATTGAAACCGGACCATCTTCCATCGTTCTGCCCGGAACGCCACATAAACTTCGACGGAAGCTTCTGTCTTTTTTGGGCGGAGCTCGAGCCTCATACCATCGACAGTCATGAGGCGGCGGCTGGATGGTGGCGGAAGTTGCTACTCTTTCTCCTTAGGCAAGGCGCCGCCGCGGTAATACGCTCATGGCCTGGAAAGGCCGATGCTAGGGCCCACGGGTCAGAGGCTGCGAAACTTCAAGCGGTCGCGGAATTCAATGCGTCCAACCTCGGCCAAGCGTACATAGCTTTTCTTCGGGAAGACCGTTTTTCGACCGTGGAGAAGCGGGTAAACAATGAGCGCCGAGTGCGACTGCACTTGGACGGTAAGAGGCTGCTTTCAGTCGTGCGAAAGGAGCGTCGCGTCATGACGCTTCGGCAAAGATGCAAATGCGGCCATGAGAACCGCCCAATTTCCGCCTGCTCAGATCACGGTAAAGTCCTCGCCGATTTCGTCCTAGCGTTAGATGGCTGGCGTGAGGCTGAGCGGGCGTTCTTCAACAGTTTCAAAAACTCGACGCTGAAATGCTGCGGGACAATGGATAACTGTCCTCTCGCCAACATTCTAGGCGTGCAACTCAATGAAGCTGCGTAGGATTGCGATGGCCAGAAATGATCAGCAAGACAGTTATGAGAAACTGCTCTCCGCCAGCCATGCGCGGATGCTGGACCTCGTGAAATTTGCAGAAACGAAGAATGCAGCCCTGCTCACCTTTTGCTCGGTTTGGATGGGATCGATTATCACTATACTCCGATCCTCGGACGAACCGCCCATGGGCTACCGAGCAGCATTCCTTGTTGTTCTTCCTCTATTGGCCGTAGCGGCTGTCATATCATTGACTTCATTCCTACCAAAATTCCTACATCACTTTCATCGGACCGTGGATGGATCGGCGAACCTCCTATATTTCGGCGACATCGCAAAACTGCGATCAGAGGAATTCGGTGAAGCCGCCAGGAGGCGGTATTTTCCGGAGGATGGTCAATCCGCGACCGACGACTATTTGAACGACCTAGCGCTCCAGGTCGCCGTGCAGGCTCTCATCGCAAATCGTAAATTCAAGACTTTCAACGCCGCCGGCCGACTCGTCCTAGCTTCATTCATTTGCATGGCCGCCCCCCCGGTGGTCTGGGCTCTTCAAACTATTTGGACGACCGCTAAAAGATTGCTTCAGGTAGCCAGTTAACTCTTCAGGCGGTCAAAAGATGCCGAGTTATTTTAGATTGTGAAGGAAAGGTTTTCACGTGATCGCGGGGCAGCGCCTCTATCAAGAAGAGCCTGAGGGCCAACGTCTGCTCGGTGGGATTCCTGAGTCGCCTATGGCCAGTAGGGTCTCGGACAAATTGTGGAATTTTCCAAGGAGGCAAAGTTGATTGAGCAGGATTGGCGGTACAATGAAGTCTATTTCATTATCTCGGAATCTTCGGCGTCTTTGTGAACTCCAAAAAAGTGGCAACGCGCCAACCGGGAGAGGCCATCGAGCTGCTACTTCCACTGGACTTGCGTGAAGTCTATCAAAGCGAGTTGGCTGCGGCTGATCGATACCGATGGTCATGTCATCCAGAGGTCACGACCTCCAGTAAAGGGGACAGGCATTAGAACCATGCCCCCACGCGGTTGTATTCTCGAACTGCTGCAGGCGAGATGAGGGAGGCCGCTACAGACACGTGGAGCGCGGTCCGGTCCGCCGAGCGAACGAAGGCGCTCTCTGCCGAGGCAAGCCAAACGGCTAGATTTCCGATATCGGTTGGCTCGCCAAGACGGCCAACCGGATGCATGGCGAGCAGTTCTCTGTAGAAGCGGGAGCTGTCGGCCATGCTATGTATGTAGATTTCACTGAGATCAGAATTGATCCAGCCCGGTGCAATGGCATTGCACCGGATGCCCTCATGCCCATGATCGACCGCGAATGCTGCGGTAAAGCCGTGAATGCCGGCCTTCGAGGCGGAATATGCAGGATGGCCAGGATTGGAGGCCAGGCCTTCAATCGACCCGATATTCACCACGCTTGCACCGGTCCGCTTGCGGAGGTGCGGCAACGCCGCCTTCGTCAGCAGGAATGGAGCCTTGGGATTGATATCCATCATGTCATCCCAGTCGGCCTCTGTCATCTCGTCGACCGTCTTCTCGAACATGACACCAGCGTTATTGACCAGGATATCCAGACCGCCAAGGCATTGACAACAGTTTCGACAGCCGATCGAATGTCGTCGGAATTCGCGAGATCTGCCTTCACATAGATGGTTCGATCGTCAAGCAACCCGTCAGGCGGCGAATTTCTCTGCACAATGGCAACGCACAATGGCAACTCTCGCCCCCTCCTCTACGAACCGCTGTGTAATACCGGCGCCGATACCACGTACGCCGCCTGTCACGATTGCGATCTTGCCTGCTAGCCTGTCAGCCATGGGTGCCTCAATAGTGAGCTTTTGCGTCGTTCAATTCGACCGCCGTGCCCGCGACGGAGCGGGCGGCGTCGGAACATAGGAAGAATACCACGTGCGTCGGCTCAGCGATCCGGCCTAAAGGCACTGTGCTGTTGATCTCCGCGGCGGCTGTGTACGGGTCGTAGCTTGGCCGGACAGAGCCGGTACGCAGCGTCGGCGTGTTGACTTCACTGGGGCACAGCGCGTTGACCCGCGTCCCGTTACTTGCCTGGTCGCGGCCGAGACATTTTGAAAACGCCGCCACGGCTTCTTCGCTGATCCAGTACGCGGCGTGCCCAGGCCCGGGATGGGGTCCCCGTAACATGCGACGTTCACAAAGGCGCCGCCGCCATGTCTCTTCATGTGGCCCATGGCTTTCCGGGAGGTATCGACAATGGAACACACGCTAATCTCGAACGTCCGCTCCCAATCTTCGCCGGTCGTCGTGAGAATATTTCCTCGCGTGATGATTCCGGCGTTGTTGACGAGCATGTCGAGCCGCCCTGTCGCCTGAACGGAGTACTCGATCAAATCCTCGCAATAGTCCTTGCTCCTGAGGTCACCGGCTTTGGTCCAGACATTCTGTCCGGTTAGATTGAGTTCTGCCTCAAGCGTGCCGAGACCAGCCTGATCGAGGTTGCCCGCAACCACACGAAAGCCCTTTCAACGAACTGCCTGGAGATAGCTTGCTCTATGCATCCCGCGGCGCTTGTTATCACCGCAGTTTCTTATCATTGCCAGTCACAGCTAAAGTCAACCTTTGAGAAAAGTTCCGCTCATAATCTCTGAAAGGACACCGAAGACTAGTGGGGCAGTCCTGCAAAAGTTCCACCTCATTGTTGAGTTGTCAGTCAGCGGCATCGCCACGGATTGTGCTACGCTACAGCGGTGTCGGACTTTGATCGGGCAGCGTCGCAGATCGCGAAGCATGGTTCGAGCAGTTTTACTAAGCTGCGGCGCAGCTGGGTTGGAATCGCGGCCATAATCGGCCGTAACGCAGACTATCAGCCGCAACCTGATTTCCAAAAGTACCGAGTGGCTTGATATATTTGTCGCGCGGCGCGATTGTCGAAGTATTTGGAGCTTAAGATGGTTCGCCGCTATTACGACCTGCCGTCCCTGACTGCTTTGGCTGTTTTTGAAGCGTCTGCCCGGCACCTGTCATTCAAATTGGCTGCTGCCGAACTGAACGTCACTCCTGGGGCTGTCAGCCGGCAGATCAAAGCGATCGAGGATGAGCTCGGTGTTCCGCTCTTCGCTCGGCTGGCAACCGGCGTGGCGCTGACAGGCGCCGGCGAAGACCTTTATGGCGCGTTGGCCAGCGGTTTTTCGCGGGCCGCAGATATCGTCCGAAATGTAAAGCGCGGCGACCGGGCGAAGAACGTCACTCTCGCCTGCTCTGATGCGTTCGCGTCGATGTGGTTGATCCCACGGATGCCGGACTTCTGGACGCGAAATCAGGTCATTGCCGTTGACCACCTGATTTCGGACAATCCTCGAGAATACCGGCGCGCCGAAGTCGAACTGCGTATCCGCTACGGGTTTGGATCGTGGTCGAATGAAGATGCTGAACTCCTTTTCGATGAAACAATCTACCCGGTATGCGGGCCTGGATTTGCAAGCAAGCATCGCGACGCAACAGCGGAGTCATTGGCCGACATTCCTTTGCTGCACGTTGACTGGGTGGATCCCGACTGGGCTGGCTGGGACGAGGTCTTGCGGCGCGCGGGAGTCTCGCATGGGCCGACCCGCGGTCGGCGCTTCGGCAAGTTCTTCGTGGCTCTCCAGGCCGCTCAAGCCGATCAAGGGGTGGCTGTTGGCTGGCACCGCCTTGTCAAGGCGCAGATCGAAGAAGGGAAACTCGTCAGACTGACGGATCTCGAGTTGCCCGCCCCTGGTAGCTATTATCTCACCTGGTATGAAAATCGCACACTGTCCCCTGCCGCGCAGAGCCTCCGTAGCTGGATCCGGGAAACGGCGGCGCAAGAACGAGAAAGCTAGAGCTCTCTGCCGGCCCGCTTCTGCATCGCCCACAGCTTCAACGGCACTCCGATCGACATCAGCGGTTCTGGATACAGCCGAACCGGGGTTGGCTCGCTCAGGGCGTCTGCAACCATCGGCTCGTCGCTGCCGGCGGCAAGATCGGCAGCCAGCATCCCATAGAGGGTAGCTTGCACCGTTCCAAGGCCATTGCAGCATCCGGCTACGAAGACCCTATCCTCAATTTCGCCGAATGCGGGCGCTGAATTGAGGGAGAGACACAAGTGGCCTCCCCAGCGAAATTCCATCGGTATTTCACCCAGCATAGGGAAGCGCGCCTGGAACGATCGGTCGTGCGCAGCGCCGATCCGACGGATCTGCTTCTCACTGGTGGACATATCCGGATTATAGGTGAAGGTGTTGCGGACGAGGATCCGGTTGCCGATCCTCCGGATAGTCGATCCCATCGGATCAGCCGGGATCAGGCCCCAGTTCGGTTCACCGCCCAGAAGCGCCTGTTCGGTCCTGGAGAGCGGCCTTGTCATGCTGGCGTACGTGAACACATGCAGCAGGCGTTTCCTGAAGAAGCCAAAGCTTTCAAGATGACCGTTGACCGTCAGTATCAGCCGCGGCGCGGTGATCTCGCCCCCGGCCGTCCTCACGGTATGCATTTTGCCGGTCTGCAGAGATGTGACCGGCGAATTTTCGAATATATGAATACCGCGGGCTAACCCTTGGGCGAGGCCGCGGATGAAGCCGGCCGGCTGTGCCATTACTGTTCCCGGCGTAAAGGTACCTCCGGCGAAGAAGTCGGTTCCGGTGATTTCCTTCAGCTGCAGCGCGTCGAGCCGCTCGAATGGCTCGCCTAATCCCGTCAGGTGCTCCTCGAACCCGCTCAGGGCAGAGAGACCGTGGCCGGTTGCCGCCCCATGAAATTTGCCGGCCCGAACAAAGAACTTCTGCAGACCGTACTCGTCTGCGGATGAAGCAGAGAATTCGATCGCGGCCCGGTTCAGGCGGATGCGCCGGCGGTCGCGGTCCTGGCTTCCGCCGTAGTGCTCACTGCCGAGTTCGTGCGGAAGATCGATCATGAAGCCGGAGTTGCGCCCGGCAGCACCCCAACCGATGCGCTGGGCGTCGACGACCGCAATGCGCTCGTCCGGCACCAGTTGGGACAGACGCCGCGCGGCCGCCAGACCAGCAAAGCCGGCTCCGACAATGAGCCAGTCTGCCTTGTGACGGCCGCGCAGCACCTCCGGTGCCTTGGGAGGCGGCAGAATACCGTACCAGCCGGACAGGGACGTGTCCGCAGGCGTGCGGACAGCCGCGTGGTCGGTCATCTTAGCGATCGGCTAGTCTACCGAACGCGAGACCTCAGGATCGGAGATGTCGGCCCAGATCGTCTTGAGTTCGGTATATTGGTCGTGGGCATGCAATGACTTGTCTCGTCCACCGAAGCCCGAAAGTTTGAAGCCACCGAAGGGTGTCGAGACGTCCCCTTCGCCGTAGCAATTGATTGTCACAGTTCCAGCGCGGATGTCCCGCGCGATACGATGTGCCTTGCCAAGATTGGCGGTAAAGATTGAGGCTGCTAGCCCATATTGCGTGTCGTTTGCGACCCGTACCGCTTCATCAGCGTTGGTGACCTTGATGACCGAAAGCACCGGCCCGAAAATCTCCTCTCGAGCGATAGCCATTTCGGGCGTGACATCATCGAATACAGTTGGCTCGATGAAATAGCCTTTGCCGTGCTTGTGGGCGTTCCCGCCCGTCACGATCCTGGCGCCTTCCGCCCGCCCCTTCTTGATGTAGCCCATAATGCGGTCGAACTGCTCCTTCGACACAATGGCGCCGAGCCGATTGCCTGGGTCCAATGGCTCGCCCAGAGGCCATTCCTTGAGCTTGTGGAGGACTGTTTCCACCAAACGGTCCTTGATCTTCTCGTGCACGATAAGGCGCGAATTGGACGAGCAGTTCTCGCCCATATTCCAGAAGACCGCCTGAGTGACATGCTGCGCTACGACATCGAGGTTCTCGGCGTCATCCAGAACGATGCAAGGGTTCTTCCCGCCGCATTCGAGCACGATGCGCTTGAGATTGGACCTGCCGGAATATTCCAGAAACTTCCGGCCGACGTCGGTTGATCCCGTGAATGCGACCATATCGATATCGGGATGCATGCCGAGTGCCTTGCCGGTGATCTCGCCCGGACCGGTGACGATCTGAAGGACGCCGGCGGGGATCCCCGCCTCATGCGCCAATT
Source organism: Mesorhizobium sp. M4A.F.Ca.ET.090.04.2.1 (assembly GCF_003999085.1). NCBI lineage: Bacteria > Pseudomonadati > Pseudomonadota > Alphaproteobacteria > Hyphomicrobiales > Phyllobacteriaceae > Mesorhizobium > Mesorhizobium sp. M4A.F.Ca.ET.090.04.2.1. The sequence continues at coordinate 14,501 of NZ_RZOT01000002.1, read as the reverse complement.
CGGCAATTCGCAATGTTGACATGTTGGTTTGCTCGGCCGGCTTGACGATGACAGAGTTGCCGGTCGCAAGAGCCGGTCCGATCTTCCAGGCCAGCATCAGGATCGGGAAGTTCCAAGGCAGAACGCAAGCGACCACGCCCAAAGGCTGGCGTACGATCATCGACACGACATCATCGCCAGAAGGCGACGTCTGGCCGTAGAGCTTGTCTGTGGCTTCCGCGTGCCACTCGAGGCAATGCAGGGCCTCAGGAATGTCTATGATTTCGACGTCATAGATCGGCTTGCCGCTTTCGAGCGTCTCAAGCACAGCAAGCTCATGAGCGTTTCGCTTCATCAATTTCACGAGCCGCCGCAGAACGCGCTTGCGCTCGCTCGGATGCGCACGCGACCAGACGCCTGATTCAAACGCCAGTCGCGCTTTTTCGACAGCGAAATCGACGTCGGCCTGGCCGCAGGAAGCGATCCTCGCGATGACCTGGCCTGTGGCGGGATTGATGGTCTCGAAAGTATCCCCAGATTGTGCTGCCCGCGCCTTACCATCAATCACTGCACTGGTCGGCAGTGGCAAGCTGTCCGCCAGGTTCTGGTACTCATTACGCGTTAATAGCGATGACATTCTCGGAAGCCCTCTTTTGGGATTTTGCAGTGATCGACGCGATGGCTGCTTTAAGGGTGCGGATCGTCGACTCAAGTTCCCGCTTCTGTTGGTCGTCGAGTGCCCGCATAGGCCGGCGCACGGGTCCAGCCGGTAATCCAGCCAACTCGCACGCGAACTTGATGCTCTGGACGAACTTGCCGCCCTGTTCGAGCAGCCTCATCAGAGGCAGAAGGGCCGACATGATCTGCCGTCCCTTAGTGAAGTCCCTCTCAATAACACACGCTTCGTATAGCGCGAGGTGCTCAGCCGGCAGGCAATTGCCAGCTCCGCAGACCCAACCCTTGGCGCCCCAGGCGAAGAATTCAAGCGCCTGATCGTCCATGCCGCAAAACAGGTCGATATGCGGATAGTCACGAGCCAAGGCGTGCAGCTGGTTCATACTGCCGCTGGATTCCTTGATGGCACAGAAGTTAGAACTGCGACCGACGCGGTCCAGGAACTCGAAATCCATCATCGTGCCGGTGCGCCCCGGATAGTTGTAAAGCATCACCGGCAGATTGGCGGCTTTGTCGATCGCAAGCGCATGGTTGGCCAGTTCGAGCTGCGTGGGCACAGCGTAGTACGGCGACCCGATCAGGATCCCGTCGCACTTCAGGTCCTTTGCAACCAGCGCATATTCGATGCAGTCTTCAGTGCGAATAGCGCCGACGCCTGCGATCAGGGGCATCTTCCCCTTCACCATGCTCCTGGCAAGCTTTAGCAGGCCGACACGCTCATCTCGTGACTGGGCGTAGTACTCGCCCGTGGTGCCACCGACAATGATACCATGGACGCCAGTCGCGACGAGGTGCTCGAGCGTTACGCAGAAGCCGTCACGGTCAATCGATCCATCGGCATGAAAGGGCGTTGTGACGGGCGGAATAACGCCTTTAAACGACATCTGCCTCGCTCCAATGTGGGCTACATGTCTACGGTTATATGCAAAGTGGTGACCAGCAACAGCAGAAATAAAGTCACCTGTCACAATACTTTTTTGCGACTCAGTTCTATGCGTGTAAGATTCGCTGCCATGAATTTGTAGCTCTCCGGGGGTCCGACAGGCAGTGTTAGGTGAGCAAGTAGCTGTCCGCCCTCATCACGCTTTGGCCAAGTGAGCGTAACTTGCTGCGAAACGCCGGAATTTATGTTCGCCGCAAATCACCGGCCCATAGCGAAGTGGGTTGCCGTCTGTGACACATGAGGCCAATGGTTCGATGATCGCATCGAAATCAGCGTCGATGAAGAAGGGGATCGAGTAACGCTCGCGCCCAGAGATATTCACTACGCGGTGGATGTTCGCCAAGTATACGCCGTTGGTGAGGCGCTGAATGAGGTCGCCAATGTTGATTATGAATGTGCCTCGGATCGGCGTGCCCTCTACCCATTCGCCGTCTCGGTTCATGACCTGAAGACCACCCACGTCGTCCTGCGACAGGATGGTCAGATTGCCGTAGTCGGTGTGGGCACCAATTCCGATGATGTCTTCGCTGACGTAGCCACTCTGCGGTGGGTAGTGGAGCAGGCGCTGAATGCTAATCGGGCTACGCATGAGGTCCTCGAAATAGCTTTCCGACAGGTCCAGACTGAGTGCGATGCCCTTTAATAGTTTTTTCCCGAGATCGACCATTGTCTGATGGTATCCGTAGGTCAATTCAGAGAATTCAGGCAGACTTGAGGGCCACTGGTTGGGCCCAAAAAACGGACCTTCCAGGGTCGGCCGTTCAGGGCCGAGATCAAAGCACTCTTTTAGGTCCTTCGTCTTGCACGGATCGGTGTTTTCCCCGAAGGGCTCGATGTATCCGCGAAGGGCCACATCGGAGTTGCTAATATGCAATATCATCTTACGCGATAAGGGCAGATCAAAGAAGCGACGGGTCACATCGAAAACCGACTCCACAGAATACTGCGGAATACCGTGGTTCTTCACATACATAAACCCAGCGTTTGACAGAGCCCAACGTATCTCTTTGGCTACCCTCTGCTTATTGCTACCATCGAGAAGCGGCGCAATGTCAACCACCGGGAGTTTGTCAAAATTTTCGCGCTTCGCGTGCAGCTTGTTGTCAAGTCTGACCATGAGATCTTTAGACATGAGTACGACACCTCTGTTTGCAGTCGCCCAAGAAATCCTGGCAGCGTGACGAAGCGTCATAGGCTACCGAGAGTTCTTCTGAGGAGACTCGCTAAACCCCAACCTCCTGCTAGGGAAATCCTAGCCTTCACTCTTTGTTGTCGCCTAGGGCTGCCAGTCTCGCCAGCGACGTTGCGGCAGCGCGGTCATGGCGCCTCCCTTGGGGCGCTGGCTTTTTCGAGCACCTGGAAAACCCAGTAGTGCGCGCCTTCTTCCGCGACGTACCGGGCGTTGTCTAGGCGCTGTGTCGGAACAAGGATGCCCACATCCTGTAGGCGTCGCACCTCATCTTCAAAGGATGCGGCCTCCACATAACTCTTTCGGGTACTTGCGACGACAAATCCGTTCGGGCGCGTGACACGAGCCAGTTCGCGCAATCCCTCCGGTCGAACATGCCCATGCGTGAAAGCGCCGCAGCACACCGAGACATCATAGCTCGCGCTGGGGTAGTCCGAGAGCGGCCTGTTAAGATCGACACCGCCTCGGACTTGGCGGTAGACTCGGGTTTGCCGGGCCCGCTCGGCCATCTCCTCGGAGAGGTCGATCCCGTCGATCAATCTGAACCCGAGGCGTTCCAATTCCGCGCCGAGGAGGCCCGTTCCGCAGCCGGCGTCGAGGATTGCGATGTCAGCGCGCTCAGTGGCCAAATAGGCCGTCTGCACGGCACCAGCCAGCTCAGCTACGATCTTTGGCCCGCAGTACCCGTCACGGCCGACATCAAGATCGTACGAAATGGCCCATTCGCGATAGAAGTGGCCCAAGCGAATGACGTCGCCGTCTAGGGTGTGGGAATCCTTAATGCGCCTTCGTGCGGCTTGATCCAGTGCCGTCTGCTGCTCGAGCGTGTTCATGAAAGTTCTCCGTGTAGAGGCAGGTTGTCATCGGCGCGCCGGTCGGTACCTGCTGCCGTCTTATAATGAGGCTTCAAAACTCGTGCCGATTGGCCGAACGACGCGAAGAAAAAATTCCCGACAGTTTTTCAACTGGTTGGCCGGTGCAACACAAGCACTTGCCTACACAAGCCTGTGTCGCGAGCACGACAAAACCGAAGAATTGTCCGCAGTCCTCCGCTGACCGCCATCATCGATGAGGTTGTGTGCCACACGGCTGGTGCCAAGTGGTTGAAACATACCGTTCAACTAAGTTTACAGGATCTTTGCGATCGCCGAGTCCTGACGATGGTACTTTCACCGCAACGTTCTAGGTCAGGCACGATACAAAGCTGATGCCTAATTACGGTGATCCTGCACAGCACACAACGTCGGAGTCACAAGCCCATGGCAAGAAAAGCGCTTATTCTGGTTGGGGGACATAGGGGTAATGGTCCGCTGCACGTCCAAGCGGCTCAGCGTCTTGGTCTTGACCCAATTTCCCTGGTCGCTAATCCGGCTCAGTACAACTATCTTGCGGGGCTTAAGGCAATCTGTGCGGATACAGACAATCTCGATGTATTGATCCGGGAATGTTCCCAGCTGCGTGCTACGCACGACATTGCCGGCATTACCGGCTTTGCGGGCGACGACGAGGCAATCCCAGCGACCATTGGCAAGCTCTGCAGGCACTTCGATCTGCCGGGCCCGAACCCCGAGTCGATCGAACGATGTTCCGATAAATTTGCTCAACGTGAGGTTCTCGCGGAGGCTGGAGTTTCAGTGCCAGCTTATCGGGTAGCAGCGAATGGAAATGAGGTCGAGAGCTTTGCCGCTGAGATCGGCCTGCCTCTAGTTCTTAAGCCAGCCTTGGGCAGCGGCAGCGTCGGTGTGCGATTGTGCCGCAATCTCGATGAGTTAGCCGAACATACGACCCATCTTTTGGGCGGGAAGCACAAATGGCGATCTTCCCCACGCGTACTCGTTGAAGAATTCGCACAAGGCCCACACTATACCATTGACATAATGGGCAACGAGATCATCGGGATCGCCCTTCTTGATTTCGGCGGTCCACCGCATTTCGTCTATCGTGAGTGCACCTATCCCGCCGTGCTGACTGATGACGAGCATGAAAGTATCGCTGATGTTTCCCAGAGTTGTTTGCGAGCTCTCGGACTTGGCTGGGGACCAACTAACATTGAACTTCGGTGGACGAAGCGTGGCCCAGTCATTATTGAAGTCAACCCGCGTCTTCCTGGATCGCCTAGTCCTGAACTGGTTCAGCTCGCTTATGGTGTCGATCTCGTGGCAGAGCACATTAAACTTGTAATCGGCGGCGAATGGAATTTGCGCCGAAGGCATTTGCAGACTGCGACTGCGCGGTTTCTTGTTCCTGATTGCGATGGCACCTTTGAGGGAACCGACGGCAACAGTCGCGCCGCTGCTCTACCTGGAGTCGCTGAGGTCAAGTTCTATATTGGACCCAAGACGCCGATCGTCAGGAAAGGTGATTACCGAGACTGTATCGGACATGTCATCGCCGCTTCATCCTGCCCTGCTGAGACGGAGGAGATACTTCAGCGTGCCGTCGAGCAAATCGATTTGTCGATCACACCATTTCCGAACCTCAGCAACTAGCCAGTCTGCAGCCAATCGCCGGCCATGGATATTTTGAACTGCAGATCTGACGGCGAGCGGGTCCGTCCATCAACCGTGGTAAGCTGCTCAAGAAGCTTTGCCAACGTCCACTTGATGGACCAGAGCCCGCGTCGCGGCCCAACAAGCAAAGGTTGCCGTCTGTCGGCGAGAGCAGTGCCTGTGCGGAAAGTTTCTGGTCCCCTCATCCTACAGGACATCCGGTAGGAGGTGGATCCTTCGGACCAGGCGGAGTGCCGGCGGACGACCCGGAACGCCATCCGGGTCGTGTGCTGATTTCTGCAAATTCGCTGAGAGGGCGGTCATGGCATTCAACGTCACCGATTCCTTTGAAGGAACGCCACCATGACCAAGACTGAAGATAAATCCGCCATAGCCGCCGTCAAAGACATCCTGCTTTCGAACCCGGATCGATTGCACGAGGTGATCCGCGCGGTGATGCAGGAGGTGCTCGAGGCCGAGATGGACGAGGTGCTGGGTGCTTCGAAGAGCGAGCGCACGCCGGAGCGTCTCGGCTATCACTTGGGCTACTATGGCCGTACCCTTGTCACGCGGGTCGGCAAGCTTGAGCTGCGGGTTCCGCAGGACCGGGCGGGCCGCTTCTCGACCGAACTTACGAGCGTTACCAGCGTTCCGAGCGGGCCTTGGTGGCCACGCTTGCGGAGATGTATGTGCAGGGCGTGTCGACCCGGAAGGTCAAGGCGATTACCGAAGAGCTGTGCGGCCATGCGTTCTCGGCCTCGTCGATCTCGGCCATCAACAAGCGGCTGGACGAGAGCCTGAAGGCCTTTGCCGAGCGCCCGCTTCAGGAGCCCTTTGCCTATCTCATCCTCGATGCCCGCTACGAGAAGGTGCGCGAGGCCGGCATCGTCACGAGCCAGGCGGTGCTGATCGCGGTCGGCATCGACTGGGACGGGCGGCGCCAGATCCTGGCAGTGGAAATGGCCAATCGCGAAAGCCGCTCGGCCTGGAGGGATTTCCTCGTCGCGCTGAAGGCGCGCGGCCTCAAGGGCGTCGAGCTGGTTGTCTCTGACGACCATGCCGGCCTGGTCGCGGCGATCGGCGAGGTGATCCCCGAAGCCGCCTGGCAGCGCTGCTACGTGCACTTCCTCAGGAACGCGCTCGATCACCTGCCGAGAAAGCACGGCGACGATTGCCTGCAGGAGTTGCGCTGGCTCTACGACCGGCGCGATCTCGCCGAGGCCAAGGCCGATCTCGCCGCATGGCTTGCCAAATGGTCGGGCCGCTGTCCGCGACTGACGAGCTGGGTAGAGGAGACCATCGAATGCACGCTGACCTTCTTTTGCCTGCCGCGCCAGCACCACAAGCACCTGAAGTCCACCAACATGCTGGAACGCCTCAACGAGGAAATCCGCCGGCGCGCCTATGTCGTGCGCATCTTCCCGAACGCCGAAAGCTGCCTGCGCCGGGTCAGGGCGCTGGTCGTCGAGACCAACGAAAACTAGATGGAGGCCAACCGCTACATCAACATGGACGATCTACGCGAACACAAGAAAGTTGCACTGCGTCAAGCCGCATGACCACCACTATGGCCGCCCCTTTTTGCAGAACTTGCCATCTAGCGGCCCTGGATCCAGTCGGGCGGCCCAGGCGAGGCGTGGCCCGGATTGCCGAGCTTGGGGCGTGCCATGTTCATCGCCATTTTGCTATGGGGGAAGAGACAGTTTTCACAGGCGGCGCTTTTAACTGAGCTAAAAACGATTGCTTCGTCCGTTGCTCAATCATGAGTCCAGCTGGCGGCCCTGCGGACCCCCCCGCACCAAGCCAAGCAGGTCACGATGCTCTTCAAGCCATTGCGACATCGCCTTCAACTCGTGGCTGATCTCGTCTCTGGGGAAATATCGTATGCTGGCTGGACGTGCGTTCTTGGCGCATTGTCGGCCCCGGCGATGGCGTGCTTTGGAACCCGCCGCGCCTCGTTCGCGCAAAGCCGAGACCCGTAAACAACAGCAACGGTTTCCTTATGGACGCAAACCAGCCTAGGTAGACTAACATGAAGACGGTCTCAGCGTCCATGGTTTGGTAGCGCCGTGCGCCAATGTTACGCAGCCAGCGCGGTCTCCACCACCTTAACCCAAAATCCGACGCCGTAGGGTATGGCTTCGTCGTTGAAATCAAATGCCGGATGATGCCAGGTAGCGCTTGATCCATTGCCCAAGAATACGTAAGAGCCCGGCCGTGCTTCCAGCATATAAGAAAAATCCTCGGATCCCATGTTGGCTGGCAACTTGTCGTCCACGGCTTCAGGGCCAACCAGAATGCCTGCTGCCTTGAGCGCTAGATTGGTCTCGTCAGTGGAGTTGATGGTGACGGGCTCGAATCGCCGGTATTTGAAATCAACATCCCCGCCAAATCCTCGTGCGATGCCTTGGGCGGCTGCGCGTATATGTTGTTCCGCGAAGTCCCGCAGGTGAGGCGCAAAAGCCCGGACGGTGCCGGCCAATTCAACGCGATCAGGAATAATGTTGTAAGCCGTTCCCGCATTTAGTTTGGTGATGGAGATGACGAGTGACTCTAGCGCGTCTGTGCTGCGAGAGACCAAAGTCTGCAGGCCAAGGACGATCTGCGCTGCAATGACAATAGGATCGACGCATTTATGAGGCTCGCTTGGATGACCACCTCTACCTTTAACGACTACGTCAAACTCATCGAGCGCAGCCAACAGTGGGCCATAGCGAGTGCTGAACTTGCCCACGGCCAAATCTGGCGCACAGTGCAGACCGAAAACCTGGGAGATGCCGAAACGGTCCATGATCCCTTCCTGGACCATCCTTTGGCCACCCATTCCATCTTCTTCCGCGGGCTGAAAGATAAGAGCGACGGTACCCTTGAAGTTGCGTGTACTTGCAAGGTGCTTGGCTGCTCCTAGCAGCATGGCCGTGTGGCCATCATGGCCGCATGCATGCATCTTCCCCGGTATTGTCGACGACCAGGGTTTGTTTGATGCTTCGAGAATCGGAAGGGCATCCATATCGGCTCTGAGTGCAATCGTCGGCCCATCCCCGCCTTCGCCTTGGATCAACGCAACGATCCCGGTTTCAGCTATTCCTGTTTCTATGTGATTTATGCCGAACGAAGCTAGTTTCTCGGTTACGAATCTCGCTGTGTTGTGTAGCTGGTAACCGAGTTCGGGATGTTGGTGGAGGTAGCGCCGCCACTCAGTTACCTCGACCTGCAATTCTCGGAAAGTTTCTACGCTGCTCATCTGGAATCCCAAATTATCACGTCTTCATCGAACTCAAGGATGAACCAGCGAGCGGCTTTGGGTCAAATCCAGTTCATGTATTGAAGCCATCTGAGAATGAGATGGATCCACACTCGTGTGTGACAGATCATCCGGATTGCACCGCCGAGAGCGAGCGCCTTGGGTCCTTGAGAAGCCGGCTTTCTTCGAGAAGATCGGGTGGATCGGCGACAGGAGCGGGCCGAGAACGCAGATCGATCTTCCTTGGGACGCACGTGGCGGATTTTTGGCGACTGGCTGGTGGTCAGGCCTGCAAAACATGGACGGCGGGAGGCAGGACCTGTGTGTTGTTCCGGAAGGAGGCCGAGAGGATCCTGGTCGTCCCTTTCGGGACAGGCCGCGGCATGGCTCGGCCCCTTCCCACCGGTGAACCATCAACCTGAACAGTTGCACCGACTGTCATAAGCAGACCCGCACCACAGGAAGAGGCGTGGACATGAACGGCAGAGCTATGTCGGCTGCGACATCTGCAAGCAGTGGCTCGATTTTTTTTGATGAGGCAAGCGGTCGTTGCCAGCGCATCGAAAATCAGGTCGATGCGATCGCTGCCTATCCGGCAGGCCTTCACCCTGGCTGACTTCGTTGTCATGGAAGCGACAGGGGTCCATGACCGACTGCTGCATCATCGCCAAGGCAGCCGTTGCGTCGGCGCGGTCGCCAAGCCTGACCCTCTCGACGCCAAGGTGTTGAGCGGCTATGGCTATCACCCTAAAGCCGAGCCGGCGCCGCGCGAAGAAGGCGAAACAGCTTCAATCACTTGCCCGTCACAGTGGCCAACTGATCGATATCCAGGGCAAGATTGAAGAATTATCGCGGCGAAGCCTTCGACGAGATTGTCATCGCCGAACTCGAAGAGCTGATCGCCGCCTTCAACGCACGCATTAGGCGCTCGAGAGCCGGATCGCCGAAGCCATTCGTCGAGCCGAGGCAATTCCCGGGACCACGCGCTGATGGTCTCCGTGCCCGGTGTCTCCATGGTCACCGCGTTCTCTCTGCTGGCGCACATGCCCGAGCTCGGCTAGCGTTCACCCAACTCGATCGCAGCACTCGCCGGCCTTGCTCCCTCCGACAACAAGAGCGGCAACCTCAATCATAGATGCCAGATTGCGGCCGATCGCGCGGTCCGCCGTGCTCTCTACATGGCAGCACTTGGCGCCAGCCGCGCCTGTGATCGCTCAGAGCTTTCTACAGCGCCATTACGAGTTGCTGATCCGCCAAAGACCGCTGCGGTGAAAGTTTGGCGGGTATCCGTCTGAGTTTGGCTTCATTCGCCCCAGGGAATTGCCAAGGATCCGGAAACGGATAGACTTGGCGCCCTGGATGATAGCGTCCCGGCGGTTACCCGCGGCGACGCTCCTCGTCAGATTCTGGCTATGGCGAAAGAAACCAGAGCCCTTGCTAGGAGGTGCCACAACCTGGTCGAGTCCCCGCGGGGACATGCACCTTCGCTCATGAACAGAAGCGGCACCACGGCAGGCGAATGCCCGTCAGACGCGTTCAAGCGAACGCTTGGGATTTGACTGGTTGCCCGCAGCAAATCCAAGGGCCGTCATGATCATACCGCGCCCTCGGCCTTAAGCGCGCGATATGTTGTGTCGACTGACTTCGCGGTCGCATCGACAATGATGTCGATCTCTTTTCGAGTAATGATCAGTGGTGGGGCAAATCCGAGAATATCGCCATGCGGCATAGCCCGGCCGATGACACCATTCTCAAACAGAGCAGCGGCGGCGCGCACGCCGACCTGAAGCCTGGATTCGAACGGTACCCGTCCTTTAGGATCCCGCATCAGCTCCACAGCGGACAGAACGCCGACGCCGCGAACCTCGCCAACGATGGGATGTTCCTCCAGTTCGGCTTTCATGCGGGCATGCCAGTAGGGTCCGACATCCCGAACATGTTCCAAGATATTCCTTTCTTTTATCAATTTAACATTGGCGAGCGCGGCTGCCGCGCAAAGCGTGTGACCGGAATATGTCCAGCCGTGGCCGAGTGGGCCGTGCTTCTCCGTTCCTTGTTCCAAGACCGTCCAGACGCGGTCGCCGATAATTGACCCGGAGATGGGTAGGTAGGCAGAGCTCAAGCCTTTGGCAATGGTAACAAAATCCGGACGCATGCCATACAGGTGAGAGCCGAATTTTTCACCGGTTCGCGCGAAGCCGCAGACCACTTCATCAGCGATCAGAAGAATGTCGTACTTGTCGAGGATCGCCTGAATGGCCGTCCAGTATCCGTTTGAGGGCGGAACGATGCCGCCGGTCCCAAGTACCGGCTCTCCGATGAAAGCTGCAACCGTCTCTGCGCCTTCGGCGAGGATCAACGCCTCAAGTTCATCGGCACAGCGCTTAGAGAATGCTTCCTGGCTTTCGCCATCACGCGCTTGGCGGTAATGGTGCGGCGTCGTCGTATGGCGCACCAAATCCAGAGGCAGGTCGAAGAAATCGTGAAAAAAGGGTAGGCCTGTCAGGCTACCGGTGACCAGCCCGGACCCGTGATATCCGCGATGCCGCGAGATGATCTTCTTTTTCTCAGGGCGCCCGAGAATGTTGTTGTAGTACCAGACCAGCTTGATGTTGGTTTCGTTGGCGTCGGAGCCGGAAAGGCCGAAAAAGACCCTCCGCATGTTCTGACCGAAATAATCGACCACGGCCTCTGCCAGGAGGGCGACTGGCTCGGTGCCCTGGCTCGCGTAGACATGGGCGAACGGCAGCTCGTGCGCTTGCTTTGCGATGGCATCGGCTATCTCCGTGCAACCGTATCCCATATTGACGCAGTAGAGCCCTCCGAAGCCATCTAGGCTCTTTCGCCCTTCCGTATCCCAAATGTACACGCCTTCCGCTCCGGCCATGATCCGGTTTGGCGTCTCGCCGCGGCTGTGCTTGGCCAAATGCGTAGACGGATGAAAGACGAAGCTTCGATCCTTCTCCCGGAGTTGCTCGGTTCCCAAATTGCTTAAGGTCATCGTCCTCTCCCAGTCTGCGATCAGTCAGCAGGGCGGACCCTGTCGCCCTTGTAGAAACCAAACAATAATAGCAAACACCTGTTGAGTTTCGCGGAAATGAACAGGTTTAGCCGAGATATTAACGGAATCGAGGCCAATCGCCGTGAAAACCACGCCTTGACGTTTTATCGTTGCCTTATTGCCGACAAGGGGATCGGTGAATTGGTTTTCACTGGTTTCGTCACGACAAGGCTGTAGTATTGATCGATCCCGAAGCCTGACTGCAACAGTCTCTCCATGAAATCCTGATATGCGACCATAGAAGGAGACGAAACGCGCATCAGATAATCGATCCTCCCACCGATAGCCCAGCAGTCCAGGATTTCCGGAATGTCTTGGACCGCAGCTTCGAAATGTCGTTGGTCCTCAAGACGGTGGCGATCTAGTACCACCTCTACCATCACAAAAATAACCCCCCCGACGAGGGCGGGACTCAATCGCGCGTAGAACCCCTCAATGATCCCTGCGGCCTGAAGTAAACGGAGCCGGTCCGAACAAGCCGAAGGCGAAAGGTGAACACGCTTTGCGAGCTTGCTTTTCGAGATGCGACCATCTGACTGGAGCTCCAAGAGAATCCGAACATCCCAAGCGTCCAGTCGCACAGGATCGTGCTTAGACTTCATGACCTTTCTCTCAAGCCGCGTTGGACAGCGTAAGCAGTGCCAACACAATGTATTAATTGAAGAGGGCGAATGTAGTGAAAGTCATCCATCCTTGGCTCGCGCCGCGTCAGTGTGTGAGGTCATCAGTTGCGAACGACGCATTTCTAGAGGATATTTCCTTTCGGCGACGTCCTCTTCATAAATCGCAAAGACATAGCGCATCTTTGGCCTCTCCGGTGCTTGACTTGGCTGGCACCCTCAACAGCATCAGCATCGAACGCGTGACGGCGAATTCGGTTTGGAACTTAACTGGCTCGCCCCAGTAGAGCTGAACCATAAAATGCAGCTTGTCGTCATGCGACACAAAATCCGTGCGGGAGGCTGGCGTAAATCGCCCAACGGAAAGACTCAAACGCCGATGTTGCGTGCGATGCTGTCTGCCGCCATACGCTTACGCCATTCAAGAGGCCCGGAATTGTGAATGGAGTTTCCCTCAACATCGACGGCCATGATAACGGGCATGTCCTGCACATCGAATTCATAGATGGCTTCCATGCCCAGGTCTTCAAAGGCAACGATCCGCGCCGCCTTAATCGATTTTGAAATCAGGTACGCAGCGCCACCCACTGCAGCAAGATAGGGCGTTTTGTGTCTTACAATCGACTCGATGGCCGCCGGTCCCCTTTCCGCTTTGCCCACCATCGCGAAAAGGCCGGTTTCGGCGAGCACCTTGTCCGTAAAATCGTCCAAGCGGCTGGAGGTTGTTGGACCAGCAGGTCCAACGACCTCATTCCTCACAGCCCGGACGGGCCCGACGTAGTAGATCACGCGTCCCCGCAGATCGACCGGAAGCGGCTTGCCGGCATCGAGCAGCTCGATCATTCGTTTGTGGGCAGCGTCACGGCCCGTCAGTATCTTTCCAGACAGCAGGAGCGTTTCACCGCAGCGCCACGATGCCGTCTCTTCGTTCGTGAGGGAATCTAAATTGACCCGCCGGACGCCGGCTGGGTTCAATTCGTCGGCTCCGATGTCGGGCCATTCGCGCAAATCGGGCGGCTGGAGGCTGATGGGTCCAGAGCCGTCCAAAGTAAACTTCAGGTGCCGGTTGGCGGCGCATTGCGGGATGAGCGCCACGGGCTTGGAAGCCGCATGAGTAGGATAGGTCGCAACCTTGACGTCAACGACTGTTGTCAGACCACCAAGCCCTTGGGCGCCGATGCCAAGCGCGTTGATGCGCTCATAAAGCTCAATCCGCAGTCCCTCTTCTGGGCTTATCGCCCCCCTTGCGATCAGTTCCGCCATATCGATGGGCTCGTTCATGGCTTCCTTGGCCAGCAGCATCGCCTTTTCAGCGCTACCACCGATGCCGACAGAGATCAGTCCAGGTGGACACCACCCGCTGCCAAGCGTCGAAACGGTATTGACCACCCAGTCGGAAACGGAGGCGCTGGGATTGAGAGTGGTAAAACGTGCCTTGTTCTCCGACCCGCCGCCTTTCGCGGCGATGGTGATCTCAATCTGGTTACCTTGCACCAAGTCGACATGGACAACTGCCGGCGTGTTGTCGCGGGTGTTGACCCGTCTAGCGAGGGGATCCGCAACGATCGATACCCGAAGGGGATTGTCCGGATCGAGATAGGCTTGACGTACGCCCTCATTCACAAGATCAGCGAAACTGGCCGTTGACTTGATGCGGGCGTCCATGCCGACCTTTGCGAAGACCACCACAAGCCCGGTGTCCTGACAGATCGGGCGCCGACCAAAGGCCGCCATGCGGGAGTTCAGCAGAATCTGACCTATGGCATTCTTCGCCGACGGGCTCTGTTCTCGCGTGTATGCTTCAGAAAGAGACCGGATATAATCTGGCGGATGATAGTACGAGATGTACTGAAGGGCGTCGGCGACACTCCTTGTGATGTCGCTACCGGAGATGGTCCGTGTTCTATTTCCCACCGGATTTCATCCAAATGAACCGAGGCCGTTGACCATTTTCAGAATCTGGAAGCTTCGCACCCCCTGCTCGCCGCCTTCATATCCATAGCCGCTTTGCTTGACTCCTCCATAAGGGGCATCAGCGGAAACCCCTTTCAGGTAATTCACACTAACAGCGCCCGCAGAAAGACCGCTCACAAGCCTCTGTTGCGTATCGGCCGCGCCAGTAAACAAGTAGGCGGCCAGACCGTACTCCGTGGCGTTGGCTTCATCGATCGCCTCTTCGATCGTATCGAAAGGAGCCACAGTGAGTATCGGTCCGAACGGCTCTTCATGAAGCACTCTAGCTTCCTTCGGTACGCCCGTTAAAATGGTTGGAGGCCAGTAAAACCCCGGTCGGTCAAGGGG
>NZ_RZOT01000029.1:0-20685 GCF_003999085.1 Mesorhizobium sp. M4A.F.Ca.ET.090.04.2.1 | reverse complement strand
GTAGAAGGACTCGGCCCGGAAGAACCAGCCGGCCGTGACCTTCGGCAGCCAGTGGCCGCGCAAGGCGTTGGCCAGTGCGGTCCCGCTCTTGTCGATGGCAGCCGAATGATCGACCGGCCTGTAACCCTTGCCCCCGCCGGCCTCGTCATAGCCGGCCAGCGCGCCGATGGCTTCGAGCAGCGTCGATTTGCCGGTGCCGTTCTCGCCGACGATAATGGTGATCGGCGTGGTGAATTCGAACTCGAACGCGCGGCTGGCGAAGATCGGCAGGTTCCAGGGATATTGTTCCCAGTCCTCGACGCGCACCGGCTCGAGCAGGATGCGCTTGAGGTAGGGCGCCTTCAGCCGCGTCAGTTGCTTGCGAGGCGCCACGGGCAGCGTCAGCCTGGCAGCGAGATCGAGCCGTCTTCCGCGATCGGAAAGGCCGGATTGTGGGCGACTTCCCAGACATGGCCGTCGGCATCGGCGAAATAGCCATACCAGCCGCCCCAGAAGGCGCGGCCGGCCGGTTTCACGATCCTGCCGCCAGCTTTCTCGGCCATGGCAAGGACTTCATCGACTTCGGCGTCGGAGCGGGTGTTGTAGGCGAGGTAGACGGCCGACGGCGCCTTTGCAAAGCTGATGCCGGAATCCTCCTCGGCGCTCTGGCGCGGGAACAGGCCGAGGATGGCGCCACCCATCTGGAAGAAGGCGACGCCCTCTGTGATCCCTTGATGGCGGGCCAGGCCCATGCCCTCATAGAAGCGCGTCGCGCGATCGAGATCGTCGGTGGCGATGGTGATGATGGAGATACGCGGTTCCATTCGGATCTTCCTGTTTCCGGGCGCCCTACTCGTCCTTCCATTCCGGCTTGCGCTTGCCGACGAAAGCGCCGATGCCTTCCTCGGCGTCGCGCGCCAACATGTTCTCGACCATCACGCGGCCGGTGTAGGCATAAGCGTCGGCCAGCGCCATCTCGGCCTGGGCGTAGAACGCCTCCTTGCCGGTCTTGATCACCAAAGATGATTTTGAAGCAATGGTTTGCGCGTATTTGCTGACAACCTGATTCAGGTATTCGCGCGGCACGATGCGGTTGATGAGGCCGAATTCCCTGGCTGTGGCCGCGTCGATCGTCTCACCGGTCAACAGCATTTCCATGGCCTGCTTGCGCGAGACATTGCGCGACAGCGCCACCATCGGCGTCGAGCAGAACAGGCCGATGTTGACGCCCGGCGTGCAGAACGTCGCCTCGTGCGAGGCAATCGCAAGATCGCAGCTCGCGACCAATTGCAGCCCGGCGGCGGTGGCGAGGCCGTCGACCTCGGCGATGACGGGCCTGGGGTGGCGCACGATCGCCTGCATCAACTCGGCGCAAGCGGCAAAGGTCTCTTCGAAGAAACCCCGGCCGCGATCGGCATCGCTGCGATGGGCGCTCAGTTCCTTGAGATCGTGGCCGGCGCAGAACACCTTACCGGACGCCGCGAGGATAATGACGCGGACGGATCTGTCGGATTTCGCGCGATCGAACTCGGCCATCAGCGCCGCCATCACCGCCAGCGACAAGGCATTGGCCGGCGGGCTGGCGAGCGTCAGGCGAAGAATGCCTTTGTCCAGGCTGGCGACAACAGGCCCCTCGGCGATTGCCGGCTTGATGGCAACGACTTCAGCCATGTTCCAAACCTCTCCGCCCAATCCTTTTCGCCCTGCTGTGGCGAACTTCACAGACCATGGAACAAAAGAACTAGCACGCTGCCGATTGAAGAAAAGCCGCTAGCCGTGTTTTCTCGGCCGCAACATTTGGTCCAGGCGCCCTCGCCTTGGGTGCCCTGCCCGTCCCGCACATAGGAAATCGCCGATGCCCGCTCAAAGCAATCTGAAGCCGGTGTTGACCGCGGCTGACGTCAATCGGTTGATGGAAAGCGTCTATCCGCAGGTCAACGACCAGTTTTCCTTCTATCAGGCGCTGGAGGTGTTTCCCGGCGGCTGCACCGTGCGGCTCAATGCCGATGCGCGGCATCTGCGGCCCGGCGGCACGGTTTCCGGCCCTTCGCTGTTCACGCTGGCCGATATTGGGGGCTATGTCTGCGTGCTCTCGCATGCCGGGCCGGATGCGCTGTCAGTCACCACCAACCTCAACATCAACTTCGTGCGCAAGGCCGAGGCCGGTCCGATCGACGGCCATTGCCGCATCCTGAAGCTGGGAAAAAGCCTGATGGTGTTCGACATCGACATCGTCGCCGGGCCGGACGGACACACGGTAGCGCATGCCACAGGCACCTATTCGATCCCACCGAAACGTCCGAATGATGTGGTAAAATAATACCTTTTGCTCAATTCGTTGTTTTTGCTATGTTTTCCACACAAACAGAGATTTCGGTCGCCTTGACGCGCTGATTGCCCTCGCCTATAAGCCCTCGTGAAGCAGCGGCCCGCAACGGCCGCCGTTTTGTTATTGGCCACGGGCGAACACCCCAGCCAATCCAAGCAACAAGAAACGCCTTTCCCTGTCGTTCGCGGGTAGGGAGGGTCCAACCGAGAGCAAGAACCATGGCTACCTTTTCGCAGAAGCCTGCGGATGTGGTGAAGAAGTGGGTGCTGATCGACGCCGAAGGTCTCGTCGTCGGCCGCCTCGCCACTGTCATCGCCAACCATCTGCGCGGCAAGCACAAGCCCACCTTCACCCCGCATGTCGACGACGGCGACAACGTCATCGTCATCAATGCCGACAAGGTGGTGTTCACCGGCAAGAAGTACACCGACAAGGTCTACTACTGGCACACCGGCCATCCCGGCGGCATCAAGGAGCGCACCGCGCGCCAGCTGCTCGAGGGCCGTTTCCCCGAGCGCGTCGTCGAGAAGGCCGTCGAGCGCATGATCCCGCGCGGCCCGCTTGGCCGTCGCCAGATGAAGAATCTCCGCGTCTATGCAGGCGCTGAACATCCGCATGTCGCCCAGCAGCCCGTCACGCTCGACGTGGCCAAGCTGAACTCCAAGAACAAGAGGGCTTCGTAATGGCTGAGCTTTCCTCGCTCGCAGAACTCGGGACCGCCGCTGCCGTCGCGCAGCCGGCCGCTCCCGTCCACGTCCAGAAGCTCGACAAGTCGGGCCGCGCCTATGCCACCGGCAAGCGCAAGAACGCCATCGCGCGTGTCTGGGTGAAGCCGGGCTCCGGCAAGATCGTCGTCAACGACAAGGAATTCGCGAGCTACTTCGCGCGTCCGGTGCTGCAGATGATCCTCAACCAGCCGATCATCGCCGCCAACCGGGCTGGCCAGTACGACATCGTCGCCACCGTCATCGGCGGCGGCCTGTCCGGCCAGGCCGGTGCCGTTCGTCACGGCATCTCCAAGGCGCTGACCTACTACGAGCCGGCGCTGCGCGCCGTGCTCAAGAAGGGCGGCTTCCTGACTCGCGACAGCCGCGTCGTCGAGCGCAAGAAGTACGGCAAGGCGAAGGCCCGCCGCTCCTTCCAGTTCTCGAAGCGCTAAGCGCTCCGGTTTCAAGCTTTCGAAAGGCCGCCTTCGGGCGGCCTTTTGTTTTTGGGATGCTCAGGGGCCGCGGCCGGCCGGTGTCTTGATGTAGTCGATGAAGGCCCGCAGCGGCGCCGGTACCAGGCGGCGCCCGGGATAATAGAGAAACGGCCCCGGAAAGCTCTGCCACCACGGCTCCAACACAGGCTCCAGCGCGCCGCTCTCGAAATGCGGGCGCACCCAGTCCTCGAACAGCCAGAGAATGCCGACACCAGCGATCGCCGCATCGACAGCGAGATCGACGCCTCCACCGATGCTAACGACCAATGGCCCCGTGGGATCGACGCGCACTACCTCGCCGTCGCGCTCGAACTCCCAGGGCGTCATGACCCCGCTCGGGAAGCGGCCGCGCACACAGGCATGGCCAAGCAGGTCGCGCGGGTGCTGCGGCCGGCCGTGCCGGTCAAGGTAGGACGGCGCAGCGGAGGTCGTGAAGCGCTGCACGCGGGGCCCGATCGGCACCGCGATCATGTCCTGCTCCAGCCGCTCGTCATAGCGGATTCCGGCGTCGCAGCCGGCCACCAGCAGATCGATGAAGTTCTCTTCGGCGATCACCTCCAGGCGAATGGCGGGATAGGCCGCGAGAAATCCCGGAACGATTTTGGGCAGCACCAGCCGCGAGGCGCTTATCGGCACGTTGAGACGCAAGGTTCCGGCGGGCCGGTCGCGAAAGCCGTTCACCACATCGAGCGCTGCTTCTACCTCGCCCAATGCGGGGCCGAGTCGCGCCAGCAGGCTGGCACCAGCCTCGGTCAAAGCAACGCTGCGCGTGGTGCGGTTGAAGAGCCTGACACCGAGCTGGGTTTCCAGACGGCGGATGGCTTCGCTGAGCGCGGAGGCGCTGCCCGCCGTCGCGCGGGCTCCTTCGCGAAAACCGCCGGCGCGCGCCACCGCCATAAACGCCTGGAGATCATTGAGATCCGCCGTCATTGTTCGTCGTCCCGTACAACCTGTCCAGATTATAAGCGATTATCGAAACAGCCGACAGCGCCTATCTGCCTCGTCGACAGCAAGGAGAAACAGCATGTCCAGCATCGACAAATCCGACACCTTCACACTCGGCGACCGCCTGGTCCGTCGCCTCGGCTACGGCGCCATGCAGCTCGCGGGCAAAGGCGTGTTCGGCCCGCCGAAAGACCATGACGCGGCCATCGCCGTGCTGCGCGAAGCGGTGGCGCAAGGTGTGAACCATATCGACACCAGCGACTTCTACGGCCCTTACGTCACCAACAGGCTGATCCGCGAGGCGCTATCGCCTTACCCCGACGACCTCACCATCGTCACCAAGATCGGCGCCCGTCGTGGCGAAGACGGCTCCTGGCTGCCGGCGTTCACGGCCGATGAGCTCGAGCAGGCCGTGCACGACAACCTTCGCAATCTTGGCCTCGAGGTGATGGACGTCGTCAATCTGCGCATCATGTTCGGGGTGCATGGTCCGGCGGAAGGCTCCATCGAGGCGCAGGTCACCAAGCTTGCCGAACTGCAGCGCAAAGGCCTGGTGCGCCATATCGGCTTGAGCAACGTCACCCGCACCCAAATTGCGGAGGGTCGAAAAATCTGCGACATCGCCTGCGTGCAGAACCAGTACAATCTGGCGCATCGCGACGACGACGCGCTGATCGACGAACTGGCGCGCGCCGGCATTGCCTATGTGCCGTTCTTCCCGCTCGGCGGCTTCAACCCGCTGCAATCCTCGACCCTGTCGGGGGTGGCGGATCGGCTCGGCGCTACGCCGATGCAGGTAGCGCTGGCGTGGCTGCTGCAGCGCTCGCCCAATGTGCTTCTGATCCCCGGCACGTCGTCAGTTGCGCATCTGCGGGAAAACCTCGCGGCGGCGGAGCTGGAACTGTCGGCGGACGTCCTGCAGGAACTGGATGGCGTGGCGAAAGCGGCGTGATTGGCTAATCTCCCCCCTCGTGGGGGAGATGGTCGGCAGGCCAGAGGGGGGCGCGAAGGAACACCATCCTCAAAGGCCTGCGATCAACAAACACCTGAAATGCGGCCGCGATTGGACCCAGCTGCTGGATAGGCTGGCGGGACAGCGCCCCCCTCTGCCCTGCCGGGCATCTCCCCCACAAGGGGGGAGATCAGCTGCGTCGGCGCCGGCGCCTAATTGATGCTCGCCGTGTGCGCCGGCTCGGCCGGCCGAGGCTGATCTGCATAAGGCACGCGAAAACCGTTCGCTGCGAGCCATTCTATCGCCGCCTTAGGCTCATCGGTCTGGATGATGCTGGCGCCGCGCTCGGCCCAGAACCCCCAGGTCTCGCGCGGCAGGCTGGCAGCGACAGCCAACTCGTCGCCGCGGCCGCCGGAGAGGTAGCCGCCAGGCTTATTGACGATGGCGTAGGTGTCGGCCCAGATGTGCCAGCCGCCGCGCACGGCAGAAGCCCGCATGCGATTGCTGAACAGCGGTCCGCCCGTCTCGGTCAACGTCTCGCCGCCAGCCCGCCAATTGATCAGTTCGATCGCACCCGGAGAAAAGACCCGGCGGACCTTCTCGGCGAAAGCGGCGTCACGCACGGCGTCATCGGCGATGATCGGCATGAACTGGAAGCCGCCGCCGATGGCGTCGATCGCCGCCTTGACTGTGTCGATCCGCTGCTGGTTCCAGAGGTTCTCCTTGACGATGACCTGATCGGCCATGCCGAGATCGCGGGCAACCGCGATCATGCCGGGCAAGGCCCGAACGTCGAGCTTGTTGTCCAGATTGATCAGGATCCGGTCCCTGGTCGCCAGGAGCATCTCGCGCAGCGTCGAAACCGGCTCACTGGTGACAGCGCCAGTGCCTTCGAGGACCAGCCGGCATTCCTTCAGCTCGGCGACCGTGTAGCCGACCACCTCGCCCTTGCAGTTGGTGGTGCGGTCGAGCCAGCTGTCATGCATGACGACGAACTCGCCGTCCTTCGAGCGGCGGATGTCGACCTCGACGATCTCGGCGCCGAGCGCGATCGAGGCTTCGACAGCGGCAAGCGAGTTTTCCGGATAGAGCGTCTTGCCGGCCTGCATGCCGCCGGCGCGGTGCGCCGCCACCATCACATGGTCGCGCCACTGGTTGGCATGCTCGAAGCGGTCGAGGATCTGCCTGGCGCGCGTTTCGCCGGCCAAGGCATGGCCGATCGAGACCGCAAGCGCCGCGGAAAGCAGAAGGCCTTGCCAGATGGTACGCATCAAGAATCGCTCCGTTCCGGATGGAACCCCGGTTAGGCGATGCGCATGACAAGCCGGTGAACGAAGCCGGCTATGGGCTTGAACGGATTGGCTTCTCAGATCCGCTTGGCGAGCCGCCGGAACCAGGCCAGGGCCGGCATTTCGACGAAGCGCCAGGTGCACCAGGACACGGCGATGGTGGCGACAAGCATCGCAAGGATCGCGGCGAGGCCCACCCCCGGCAGGTCGGCGCCGAAGCCGGTTGCGTGGTCGCCGCGCAGCACGATGTCGCCGAGCAGGTGGAGCCCGAACTTGCGCTCCACCAGCCCGCCGACATTGATCATGCGCGCCTGCACGAAGATGTGGACCATGTAGATGGAATAGGAGAGCGCGCCCAGCATCAGCATCGGCCGGGTGCGCAGGAAGGCGCTGATCCAGCCTCCCTCATGCGCAAAGAGGTAGAGCGCCAGCGCAAACACCAAGGGAGCGGCGATGCCGGCATCGTTGTCGCCGGCCAGCGCGACGAAAACACCGATCACCGCGATCATCGCCATCTCGGCCGCCGTCCAGGCGAGCCGCGCCCTGGCGTCGCCGGCAAGCGCCTGTCGCGCCTCTGCAATGGAATCGTGCTGAAACCATGCCAGGAGCGCGCCGAGCGAGAAGCCGTAGAGGCAGCGGATGAAGCCAAAGTCGAAGGACACGTCCATATGCCTGTGAGAGAAGGCAAGCAGGAAAAGCGGCGCGGTGACGGCGGCGGCCACAAGCCAGATCCAGCTGCGCCGGCCCGTCGTGAAGACAATGGCGGCAAACAGCAGATAGGCGAAGAATTCGGCCGAGATGCTCCAGCTCGGGGCGTTCCAGCTCAGATGATCCTCGACACCCATGCCTTGCAGCAGGAAGAGATTGGTGGCGAGGCTGTTGAGGTCGAAGCCCCCGGTGAAGGGCTCGGCACCCGTGCCGCGCAACTGCGGCAAAATGAGCCGCAGTTCCTCGAAGGCGGAGAAGGCTGCCAGCATCAGCAGATGCAGCGGATAGATGCGGCCGAAGCGGACGGGCACGAAGCGGGCAAGCTCGACCGGCTCGCTGAGCCGGCTGCCATAGGAGCTGGCGATGACGAAGCCGGAGAGCACGAAGAAGAAATCCACGAACAGATAGGACCCGCCGACAAAGGCGCTCTGCGAGATCAGCGAGTCGGTCGGGAAATGGAACAATGCCACGAGCAACGCGCAGATGCCGCGCCAGGAATCCAGCACCAGGAAACGCTCGCCCGCCACGGTGCCGGTCCGGGTCGCCGCGGGCATGTGCGCGGGGTTGAGAAAGGCGGTCTGCGTCATGATGATACAATCCTGTGTTGTCGTGGCACTCGCCGAACGCCATTTCCGTTTCCCCACTCTGTGACTGGCATGTTGCGTGCCGGTTCTGTAGTTGTGGCAGCCCGATGAAAACCGAGGATCCGTAATGGCGAACCAGAACATCGACCATGCCTTCACCGCCCGCTCCAAGACGGGCGCGTCCCTCGAGCCGACCTATGCCGGCGCGCTGTCTTTCATGCGGCGCAAATACACGAAGGACGTGAAGGGCGCGGACGCCGTGGTGTGGGGCATTCCCTTCGACGCCGCCGTCACCAACCGGCCGGGCGCACGCTTCGGGCCACAGGCGATCCGCCGCGCCTCGGCGATCCTCGACAACGACCCGCAGTACCCGTTCTCGCGCGACCTGTTCGAGCACCTCGCCGTCGTCGACTACGGCGACTGCCTGCTCGACAGCGGCAACCATCAGAAGACGCCCGGCACGATCGAGCGCGAGGCGGCCAGGATCCTGAAATCAGGCGCCTTCCTGTTGTCGCTCGGCGGCGACCATTTCGTCACCTGGCCGCTGCTCAAGGCGCATGCCGCCATCCACGGACCGCTGGCGATGGTGCAGTTCGACGCCCATCAGGACACCTGGCCGGACGACGGCAAACGCATCGACCACGGCTCTTTCGTCGGACGCGCGGTGAAAGAAGGCATCATCGATCCCGACCGTTCGATCCAGATCGGTATCCGCACGCACGCCCCCGATACGTTCGGCATCAAGATCCTCTACGGTCATGAGGTCGAGGAGATGCGGGCGTCCGACATCGCCTATGCCATCGTAGACCGCACCGGCGGCAGGAAGACCTACCTCACCTTCGACATCGACTGCCTGGACCCGGCCTTCGCGCCGGGCACCGGCACGCCGGTCGCCGGTGGCCCATCCTCGGCGAAGATCCTGTCGACGCTGCGCCAGCTCGGCCAGGTCGACATTGTCGGCGCCGACGTGGTCGAGGTTGCGCCCGCTTACGATCATGCCGATATAACGGCGATCGCGGGCTCCATGGTGGCGATGCACTATCTGGGCCTGGTGGCAGAACGAAAAGCCCGGCTCGAGGAGCTGAACAACGGCAATACTGTTGCAGTCAATCATGCTCAGGGCATATAGCACTGAAATCGCAGGGAATTTTCAAAGGCAATGAAACCAAAAATCTTCATCGACGGCGAACACGGCACGACCGGGCTGCAGATCAGAGCGCTGCTGGCGGAGCGGGGCGACCTTGAGATCATCTCCATCCCCACCGAGCGCCGCAAGGAAACGGCGGCGAGAGCCGAGTTTCTCAACGCCGCCGACGTCGCGATCCTCTGCCTGCCGGACGCCGCTGCCAAGGAAAGCGTCTCGTTGATCGAGAACGACACCACCAGGGTGATCGACGCCTCGACAGCGCACCGCGTCGCGGCGGGCTGGGAATATGGCTTTGCCGAAATGGACAAGGACCAGGCGAGGAAGATCGCAGCAGCGAAGCGCGTCGCCAATCCCGGCTGCTGGCCGCAAGGGCCGATCGCGACGCTCAGGCCGCTGGTGTCGGCCGGATTGCTGCCCGCCGATTTCCCGATCACGGTCAACGGCATTTCCGGCTATTCCGGCGGCGGCCGGCCGATGATCGAGGACTATGTCGGCAAGGGCGAGGACGCACCCGAATTCCTGCCCTACGGGCTGACCCTGCAGCACAAGCACGTGCCGGAGCTCAGGACCTACGCCAAGCTTTCGCACGACCCGATCATGCAACCGGCGGTCGGCAATTTCGCGCAAGGCATGATCACTGTGGTGCCCCTGCAACTCGGCTCGCTTGACCGCGTGCCGACCGGCGCCGAAATGCACGCCGCGCTCGCCGATCATTTCGCTTCGATCGAGGGCGGCGTGGTCGAGGTCGCGCCCTACACGCATCTGGAGCGCATCGCCGAGGTCGATCCGGAAATCTACAACGGCACCAACAAGATGAAGGTCTATGTGTTCGCCAATGACGAGCGGGCGCAGGCGCTTCTGGTCGCCGTCTATGACAATCTCGGCAAGGGCGCGTCGGGTGCCGCCGTGCAGAACATGGACCTGATGCTCGGTCTCGCCCCGTAAGCGGGCAGGCGGGAATTCCCGACGGGCGAAGCTGCGGCAGGAGATCCGCCACGATGAAGGCGAAGCTCGTGGCCGCTCAGGCCCGCTGACAAAGGCGGTCGGCCATCAGCAGTCGGCCGCTTCTGCCCGTCAGGCCGAATTCGACAGTCAGACAGCAAGCAGCTCCACCACCTTCTGGACGTGAAGATACCCACCACCTCAGGCGACGTGGCTCAGCTTGCGAGCTTGACCTCATGCGGTAGCGGATAGGCGCCCTTGGTGCCGCGCCAGTGCGCGGCGGCAAAGCCCAACAGCACGAGCGCGAAACCCTGGTGGGTCAGCGCCATATGCAGCGGCACCTGCATCAGCAGCGTGCCGATGCCGATCGACGCCTGCACCAGGACGATAAGGAACAGCAGCGTCGCGCGACGCGCATGGGTCGTTCCCGGCAGACGCCGGCGGGTTGCGATCATGTGCCAGAGCGCCACCGCGAAGACCGTGTAGGCGCCGATGCGGTGGACGAACTGCACCGTCTTCGGGTTCTCGAAGAAATTGCGCCAGGCAGGCTCGAGCAGGAGCAGATCGCCTGGAACCAGCCTGCCGTCCATCAGCGGCCAGGTGTTGTAGCTCAAGCCGGCGTCGAGCCCGGCGACCAACCCGCCGAGATAGATCTGCACCAGCGCCAGAAGCACGATGACGCCGGCAAGCCGCTGCGTCGAGCGGTCGGCGGCGAGCTCGGAATGCGGCGCCAGCCCACGCGCGACCACCATCGTGGCGGTGAAGATCAGCGCCGCCAGCGTCAGATGCGTGGCCAGCCGGTACTGGCTGACCGAGACGCGGTCGACAAGGCCGGACGCGACCATCCACCAGCCGATGGCGCCCTGCAGGCCGCCGAGCAGCAGGATGCCGATGAGCTTCGGCCCCAGGCCGCGCTCGATACGGCGCGTCGCCCAGAAGAACAGCAGCGGCAGGGCAAAGACGACGCCGACGCTGCGCGCCAGAATGCGGTGCACCCACTCCCACCAGAAGATCGACTTGAACGCGTCGATGCTCATCCCTTTGTTGAGCTCGGCATATTGCGGGATCTGCTGGTAGCGCTGGAATTCCTCCTGCCACTCGGCATCGTTGAGTGGCGGGATGACACCATGGATCGGCTGCCATTCGGTGATCGACAGGCCGGATTCGGTAAGCCTGGTGGCGCCGCCGACCAGCACCAGGGCGAACAGCACGAGAAGCACGAAATACAGCCAACCGCGCAGTTGCGCCCGGTTGCGCAGGTCGCGATCGCGGGCGGCATAGGGTGCGGCAGCAGTGATGGCAGCCATCGTTGTGTTCCGGCAATTGAGGTCGCGGGATTGGTGGACCAAGGCAGCCCCGGTGGCAAGACCGGGCAGCGCGGCACGCCGTCGCGCCGCCGATGACGGGTTGCGCGCACCCGCCGATCGGCCTAAGCGGTAGCGGTCAGAGAGATCGCGACATGCCCATTCGCCTGAAAAAGCTGATCGGAACCGTGCTGCTGGTGGCGCTGGTCGTCATCTACGCGCTGGTGGCGTCGATCGTGGCGGTTGCCCAACTGTCGGAATCGAGCCCGCTGGTGCATCTGCTGTTCTTCCTGTTGAGCGGCCTGCTGTGGGTGCTGCCTGCGATGGGCATCATCAAGTGGCTGATCATCGAACCGCGGCCCAAGGGCTGAAGCGCGGCGTCTGCGAAGGCGCAAACGGGAACGTGATTTCCTTCCCGCTTGACGAACACATATCTCAATGGTTATACGTTTCGATCAATAGCCCTCAGGTTATCGATCCCATGACGAACGCACACGACCTGCTGTTCAGAACACTTGCCGATCCGACCCGGCGCGCCATCTTCGAACGACTGTGCCAGAAGGGAGAGCAGACCGTAGGCGCCCTTACGGCCCAGTCCGGGGTTTCGCAGCCGGCCGTGTCGAAGCATCTCGGTGTCCTGCGGCAGGCCGGCCTGGTGCGCGACCGCCATGAGGGACGGCAGACCCACTACAGCGCGCAGATCGGCGCGTTGTCGCCGCTGATGGACTGGACACGGCAGATGGCAGGCTTTTGGGAAAGCCGGTTCGACGACCTCGAGGATCTGCTCAAAAGGATAGATCAATGAACGATGCCGCTACCGAAACACGCTCCATAGTCGTCGAGCGGGAGATACCTTATCCGCCGGAAAAGATCTGGCGCGCGCTGACGCAACCGCATCTGATCGAGGAGTGGTTGATGAAGAACAATTTCAGGCCGATCGTGGCCCACCGCTTCAATCTCAGCGCGGACTGGGGCGGCGTCGATTGCCAGGTCCGGACCGTCGAGCCCAACAGGACGCTGTCCTACAGCTGGGACACCAAGGATCTCGAGAGCGTGGTCACCTGGACGCTCACCCCCACGGGCACGGGAACCCATTTGCGCATGGAGCAGACGGGCTTCCGGTCCGATCAGGAACCATACTTCCGCGGCGCAACCGTCGGCTGGCCGAGGTTCCTTGCAGCCCTGGAGCAGGTGCTGGCGCGGATGGACTGAGGCCAGCCGGCGCGCTTCGCGGCGCCGTGATCCCCGAACGCGAGAACCAGAGGAAGAAGCAGAATGAAGATCAAGCTGGCGAAAGTGTATGTGGACGACCAGGAAAGGGCCCTGGCCTTCTACACCGACGTTCTCGGCTTCACCAAGAAGGCCGATTTCAGCAATGGACCGTTTCGCTGGCTGACGGTGGCCTCGTCCGACGAGCCCGAGGGGACCGAACTGCAGCTGGCGCTGAACGACAATCCCGCGGCCAAGTCTTACCAACAGGCGATGTTCAAGCAGGGCCAGCCCGCCGTCATGCTCTTCACGGACGACATCAAGGGCGACCACGAGCGCATCAAGGAACGTGGCGGCGCCTTCGCCATGGCGCCGACCGAAGTCACCGGCTCGACCATCGCGCAGGTGAACGACAGCTGCGGCAATCTCGTCCAGATTACTCAATTGGCCCGCTGGTAGGGTTCCCGTTGGCTTTTTCAGAGGAGGTCGCATTGAGCCTTAGCCAATGGATTCGGCAAATTCATCGTTGGCTGTCGATCGCCTTTACGGTGACCGTCATCGCCAACTTCGTCGCCATGGCATTGGGGGAGCCTCCGGCTTGGGTGGTCTACTCGCCACTCCTGCCGCTCTTCCTGCTGCTGTTTTCCGGCCTGTACATGTTCGTGCTGCCTTATCTCGCTAGGTCACGCGACGAGCAGCGCGCGGGCGGATAGATGGCCAAGGCGCGCCAACGATCGAAGCTCACCGCCCAGCGGCCCGGCGCGGAGCCGGTCCTGCTCTCAGGCGGCAACCCGCAGATCGCCAAGGGCTATGGCGACGCCCCGGTGCAGGCCTACATCGCCGCCATGCCGGGCTGGAAGCGCGATGTCGGCCGCCGCCTCGACGCGCTGATCGAGCGTAGCCTCCCCAGCGTCGAAAAGGCGGTGAAATGGAACTCGCCGCTCTACGGGGTCGAGGGCCAGGGCTGGTTCCTCGGCATTCATTGCTTCACCAACTACGTCAAGGTGGCCTTCTTCCGCGGAACATCGCTCAGCCCGCTGCCCCCAGGCGAGTCCAGGACCAAGGAAACGCGCTACCTCGACATCCGCGAGGACGATCCAGTCGACGAAGCCCAGGTCGCCGACTGGGTGAGGCAGGCCAGCCGGTTGCCGGGCGAAAAGATGTGACCAGCCGATGGACACGAGGGGCAAACAACACGAAGGAAGTGACCGCCAGCCATGAAGAATAGCGCATCGCCGGAAAGCAAGTCTCCTTCGCAGCTGATAGACGCCAGGATCGAGGAGTTAGGCGACTGGAGGGGTCAGATGCTCAGCCGGCTCCGCGCTCTGATCAGGGACGCCGATCCCGACGTCGTGGAGGAGTGGAAATGGCGGGGCGTTCCGGTGTGGGAGGACGCCGGCATGATCTGCACGGGCGAGACCTACAAGGCCGTCGTCAAGCTGACCTTCGCCAAGGGGGCTGCCCTGGAAGACCCCTCCAGTCTCTTCAACTCCAGCCTGGAGGGCAACACCAGGCGCGCCATCGACTTCCACGAGGGCGATGCGATAAACGCGGAGGCTCTGAAGGCGCTGGTTCGCGCGGCTGTGAGCCTGAACAAGTCCAAGGCCAGGAAATAATCCGCGGGATCGACCGGCGGCGGCCAAGGTCTGTTGAGATGCAGGTCAGGCCGAGTCGAAAACGGTGATTTCCAAGAACCGGAGCGGAGCGTACTTAAAGTACGTGAGCACCGGAAGCGCAGGAAAGCGCCGTTTGCAGGCTGGCCTCACCTGAATATCAACAGACCTAGATCGTCACCACCATTTTGCCGGCATTGGCGAGCGGCGTCGTAACCCCGGACAGCATCGTGCGAATATGGGCGACGCTCTGGTAGCGTCCGTTGACGGAGATGCGCGGCAAGGCGTGCAGGAAGCCGGCATGCTCGGCGCGCAACACGCCATGGCGCGTCGTCACCGCCGAGACATAGCCGGCGTCGGTGGCAAAGCCCACTTCGCGGCGGCCGACGGCGCTGGCATAGCCATAGGGATAGGCGAGATGGCGCGGTTCCTGGCCGAGCTTTTCCAGCAATATGCGCCGGACATCGCCGATCTCATGCCGGGCATCGGCTTCCGGAAGCCGCTTCAAGTTGAGATGGTTGACGGTGTGGGCGCCGATCGTCACCAGCCTGTGTCCTGCCATGGCGCGGATCTCGTCCCAGCTCATCAGCGTGCTCGGGCGCCTTGTCTCCAGATCGATGCCGTTAGCGCGCGCGAATTCGCGCAGCGTCGCGCGCTGGTCCTCCTCGCGCACCTCCGCGGTCAGCCAGCTATGCAGGCGCGCATTGGCTTGGAGTTTTTTCCCCCGCGTCGAGCAATCGATCGTCACGGAGCCGTCCGGCATCGTCAGCGTCAGCCGATCGCGGGCGTTGACGATATCCTCGATCACGTCCCACCAAAGATCGGAGGCGCCGTCGATCAGACCGGGCGCGACATAGATGGCGATCGGGGCGCCGTGCTTTTCCAACACCGGCAGCGCCTCAGTCATGTTGTCGCGATAGGCGTCGTCAGCGGTGATGGTGGCGAACTGACCGCCCTTGCCGCCGTGCTTGATACGTTCGATCGCCTCGTCCAGCGAAACGAAAGCGTAGCCTTCGGCCCTCATGTCGGCGATGAGGGCGTCGAGGAAGCCGGGCGCGATGTTCAGGTGACGGTTGACGCCGTTCGGCTTCTCCGGCGTCGCGGTGACCCGGTGCAGCATGAGGATGGCGCCGATGCCGCCGACAAACGGCTTTGCCAGCGGGGCAAGGCCGGTGTAGCGGGCAACGTTCAGCGCCAGTTTCCGGATTGCTTCACCCCCGTCGATCATTCCTTCACCTTTTGCGCCTAGGCTCATCCAGCATGCGACGTGCCCATGCGTACCCCCAGGTTGAGACGAATACGCCTTAAGGATTGAGGTATGGTTGACGCCACCGCGTCATTTGACGGCAATCGGCTGGCCGCGCGCGAGACACCGCCACGCACCATGCCGGTCGGTCACGCCGGCCTGTCGGTGACCATCGGCGACGGCGCGGCACTTGCAACTTACGCGCGATTCTGCGCTTCGGCGCTGTTCGCGCCGGCGCAAAGTGCCGTTTGGGTAAGCAACTGGGCTCGGGCGGTTCAGCCCGACATTGTCGTTGCGGCACTCAGCGTCGAAAACGAGCAGGTGCTTTCTCTGGCCCTTGAAGTCGTCAGCCGTGGACCATTCCGCATCGCCCGCTTCATGGGTGGCCGCCATGCCAACGGCAATTTCGCCGCCGCTGCGCCGGGCCGGCTGCCAAGCGCCGACGCCGCGGCGGTCCGTTCGATGCTGAAGACCATCGCCCGGGCGCGACCCGACATCGACCTGATCTCGCTGGAGCGGCTGCTGCCCGACCTCGACGGCGTCGGCAATCCGCTCGCCGCCCTGCCCCATTTTCCGAGCCCGAATCTGTCGCTCGGCGTCGATCTCGACGGCGGCTTCGACGCGCTGCTGGCGCGCGCCAGCGGCAAGCGCAAGCGCAAGAAGCACCGTTCGCAGACGCGCAAATTCGAGGCGGTCGGCGCCTTCCGCCGTATCGAGGCGCGCACGCGCGCGGAGGTGGACAGGCTGCTCGATGCCTTCCTCGACATGAAGGAGGTGCGCTTCCGCAAGATGGGCATCGCCAATGTGTTCGGCGAGCCGGAGGTCCGCGCCTTCTTCCGCACCCTGTTCACCGAAGCGCTGGCAGAGGGAAAACCGTCGTTTGTGTTGCATGGCCTGGAAGTCGCCGGCAAGCTGCGCGCCGTCACCGGATCGAGCCTCTCGGGCAAGCGCCTGATCTGCGAGTTCGGCGCGATCGCCGAGGACGATCTCGCCTTCACGAGCCCCGGCGATTTCCTGTTCTTCGACAACATCCAGGAAGCCTGCCAGGCCGGATTCGGCGTCTATGACTTCTCGGTCGGCGACGAACCCTACAAGCGGCTATGGTGCGATATTGAGACCCAGCATTTCGAGGTGCTGGTGCCGCTGACGCTGAAAGGCCGCGCGCTGGCGCTGGCGCTCCGGCAAGGCGCGCGGACAAAGGCCATCATCAAGAACAGCCCGCTCATCTGGAAGCTGACCAAGATGCTACGCCGCAAGGCCGCCGGACAGGCGGCGCCTGCCGCCGAGGACGACAACTAATCACTGACCGCTGAGACCATTCGAACGATGCCCCGGCAAGCGGCCAGAGAATCGCGGTCTCACGCCGCCGTGCGGCGTCCTGGCACCGGCGTCCCCGGGGCCTCGTGGCCGAGCGGCGTCACCAGCGTGAGCTCGGGGTAGCCGTTCTCGATCAGTTTGACTGCGGCCTGCGTCACCTCGTCGTCGGCTTCCAGCATCGACAGGAAGACCTCGGTGCCCTCGCCCACCAGCCGGCCGATGCCCTGCGCGTCGGCCGGGCCGCATTCGACCACGACAAGATCATAGGCGGTGGTCAGCGACTGCATGATGATCGGCAGCCGATCGGCGGCGCGCATGGCGCGGGCCGGATCGGCGGTGCCGACCGGGATGACGTGGCAGTCCGAGTAGAGGTCGGCGTGGATGACGTCGCTGAACTGCGCCTCCGAGGCGAGCAGGTCGGTGATCCCCGGGAAAAGCCCGCTGTCCAGCATCGGCCGCGAGGCGGCACCCGATGCGGTGAGGTCGAGCAGCAGCACGCGCAGGCCGGCGTCCGAGACCTCGCGCGCTACCAGCACGGCGGAAGCGGCTGCCTCGTCGCCTTCCGGCGACACGAATATGGCGCGCGCCGTGCCAGAAGCGATCAGTTTCTCCGCCGCCTTCTCGATATCAATCTCGCCCAGCGTCGAGGCCTGCTGCCCGGTGTCTCCATCCGTCGCGTCTGCTGCGGCGACTGCTTCCGGCCCTGCCTCCGGTTCGGTCGAGCGATGCCTGGTCAGCCCGGCATCGACAAGCGCGGGCTCGGCGCGGGCAACCGGCATCTCCACCTGCTCGATTCGTCCAAATCGCGCACCGGTGGCCGGGCGCATGGCGCGGCCCGAAAACAACTCCCGAAGCAGCGTCGCGACCGCCATCAGCAGCAGCGAGGCGACAAACGCGGCGCCGACAATCGGCACGATCTTCGGGAAATAGGGCTCCGACGGCACCACGGCGCGCGAGAAGATACGCGCATCGACCGGCAGGTAGTTGCGATCGCTGCGCGAGGAGGCCTCGCGGTAGCGCGTCATATAGGATTCAAGCAGTTGGCGCTGGGCGTTGGCGTCGCGCTGCAGCGCGTCGAGCTCGACCTGTTGCTCGCCGGCACGGGCCGATGCGGCCTTCAGCGTGTTGACGTCGCCGAGGAGCTGGTTCTCGCGCGCCTGCGCCGTCTGCGCCTGCGTCGCCAGACCCTTCATGATCTTTTGCGCCTCGTTACGGATCTGGCCGTCGAGATCGGCAAGCTGTGATTTCAGGGCGCGGATGCGGGGATGATTGTCGAGCAAGGTGGTGGAGAGGTCGGCGATGTTGGCCCTGAGCTCGACCTGCCGCTCGCGCAGGCGTTGGATCAGGTCGGAATTCAGAACTTCCGGAACCGCATCCAGCGAGCCGCCTGACTGCAGCGCCTTGCGCACGCTGTCGGCGGTCGCCTCGGCGGCGGCGCGATTGGCGCGCACCCGCG
The DNA here is from genome assembly GCF_003999085.1 of Mesorhizobium sp. M4A.F.Ca.ET.090.04.2.1. Classification (NCBI taxonomy): domain Bacteria; kingdom Pseudomonadati; phylum Pseudomonadota; class Alphaproteobacteria; order Hyphomicrobiales; family Phyllobacteriaceae; genus Mesorhizobium; species Mesorhizobium sp. M4A.F.Ca.ET.090.04.2.1. Next base: position 2,464 of record NZ_RZOT01000029.1, on the reverse strand, counting down.
ACAGTTCGGTGGACAGTTCGGAAAGCTGCTGGGTAGCCAGCACCGCATTGTTGCCGCCCATCAGGAGATCCGACTGCGCGCGGAAGTCGGCGACCTTGGCCTCGGCATCCTTGACCCGCTTCGACAGGTCGGCGATCTCGGGCGCAAGCCAGTCGGTGGCTGCGGCGTTCGATTCCAGCTTGGCGTTGCCCTGGACGGAAATGTAGGTGTTGGCGATGGCGTTCGGGATGTCGGCGGCGAGCCTGGGATCCTCCGAGGAGAACTCGATGACGATAACGCGAGATTTTTCAACGCTGTAAACGTTGAGCTTCTCGCGCATCTTCTTCAGCACGCGCTCTTCCGGCGCGATTTCGTTGGGGTCGCTTTTCAACCCGACGATGACAAGCAGGCGGCTGAGCGCCGACATCTTGGCCGCCTCGTCGAATTCGGGCAGCTTCGACAGGTTGAGCTTGGCGGCCACCTGCTTGAGGATGTCCGTCGAGGAAATGACCTCGACCTGGCTGGCGACGCCCTGCTCATCGAGAATCGGTTTTTCGCTGTCGTTGCTCGTGCCGTCAGGCCGGGTGAAGACCGATTCGCGGGTTTCTATCAGCAGTTTCGTCTCGGCCTTGTATTGCGGCGTGGCAAGCCAGGCGAGCGCGAAAGCCAGACCAGTGACGGCAAGCGCAACGATAAGAATGCGCAACCAGTTCCTCGCCAGGCTGGCGAAGAGTTGCCTGAGATCGACATCGACGTCTGCGGCCGCGGACTGAACGGACATGCATCCTGCTCCGAACTTGAGTCTAGGATGGACCGTAAACAACTATGGTAACTCAGCCGTTAAGATAAGAGCGGGCGCCATTAGAGACGACTGAAGAACATTCAGCAAAGACAGTAGAATAGCTACGCTTTTTGGCAACCGCCGCCGCCCGGGACGGCAAACCTTTACCGGCCATTAACCCTAACAGGAGGATAACGGATTCCGTTCCCTGGGGTTTGCCGCAACATCTGGCGGCCAGCGATGAAGGTTCGTGACCGGTCATGAAAAGCACTGCCTCCCTTTTTCGTGCTCTGCTTGCCGTATCAATGCTCGCCGGCTGCTCAAGCTATCGGCCGACACCAGCGGCCTTCCATGAGGTGCTCGACCAACCTTATCGGCTGGGTGCCGGAGATCGCGTCCGGGTCACCGTATTCGAGCAGGATGGCCTGACCAACACCTACAGCGTCGACCAGTCCGGCTATCTCTCCTTCCCATTGGTCGGCTCCGTGCCGGCACGCGGACACACCGCCCAGCAGCTCGAGAAGGAAATCGCCGACAAGTTGCGGCAAGGCTATCTGCGCGACCCCGATGTTTCGGTCGAGATCGACCGCTACCGGCCGATCTTCGTGATGGGCGAAGTTGGCGCGGCCGGCCAGTATTCCTATGTGCCGGGCCTCACCGTGCAAAAAGCCATCGCGATCGCCGGCGGCTTCTCGCCGCGCGCCAACCAGGAGAGCGTCGACATCACCCGCGACATCAACGGCAAGGTGATGACCGGGCGGGTGGTCACATCCGATCCGTTGCTGCCCGGCGACACTGTCTACGTGCGCGAACGGCTGTTCTGAAAACCAACGTGGCGGCGAACCTGCGGATCGTCCATTGCTTTCGCTCACCCGTCGGCGGGATTTTCCGCCATGTGCGCGACCTGACCGAGGCGCAGCTCGCCGCCGGTCACTCGGTCGGCATCGTTTGCGATTCGACCACCGGCGGCGCTTTCGAGGAGCATCTATTCGAGGGTATGAAGGACAGCCTGGCGCTCGGCATCCATCGCACGCCGATGCAGCGCCATGTCGGGCCGGGCGACCTCGCCTCGGCTTGGCGCACATACAGAATCATCAAGGAATTGCGGCCGGACGTGCTGCACGGGCACGGCGCCAAGGGTGGCGCCTATGCCCGTCTGTTCGGCTCACTGTTGCGGGTATCAAGGTCTCGCGTAGCCCGCCTTTATTCGCCGCACGGCGGCTCCCTCCATTATGACGAGACGACGGCCACCGGGAAGCTGTTCTTCGCGCTCGAGCGATTCATGGCCCGGTTCACCGACTGCCTGCTGTTCGTCTCCGACTATGAAAGGCGCACCTGGCGCAGGAAGGTGGGCGAACCGCCTATCCCCAACACGCTGGTCTACAATGGTCTGCGCGCCACAGAGTTCGACGTGGTGCCGACCCTGCCCGAAGCGGCGGACCTGCTCTACATCGGCATGATGCGCGACCTAAAGGGACCGGACATCTTCATCGACGCGGTGGCGCTGGCCGGCAACAGACTCGGCCGCCAGATTAGCGCGGTGATGGTCGGCGACGGCGACGACCTGCCGCGCTACCATGCGCAGGTGAAGCGCCTTGGGCTCGACGGCCACGTCCGCTTCCTGCCGCCCATGCCGGCCCGGGATGCCTTCGCGCTGGCGGAGCTGATTGTCGTGCCCTCGCGCGCCGAGGCCATGCCCTATAT
>NZ_RZOT01000299.1:0-7238 GCF_003999085.1 Mesorhizobium sp. M4A.F.Ca.ET.090.04.2.1 | reverse complement strand
TTATAAGGCCGTGTCTGCTTAGCGCCGCATCTCGGCCGTGTAGATCCGCTTTGCCGTTTCCTGAAAGCTGACGTCGCAGGCGACCACTCCAAGGTCGCGGTTGCGCCACAAGCCGACTTGGCTCGCCGCTCCATTGCAGCACAATTCCTGAGACGTGATATCTTTCTCATTCGAAGGCAGGTGATGAACCAAAATGCGGAAGATCGCAGCGATTCTGGTAGCGGATGTGGTTGGCTATAGCCGCCTCGCAGAAGCGGATGAGGATCGGACACTTGCGCGGCTGCGGGTTCTGCGGAACGACTTGCTCGATCCGACGATCGCCGCACACGATGGACGAGTGGTCAAGCGTACTGGAGACGGCGCTCTCGTGGAGTTCCGCAGCGTTGTCGAGGCCGTGCGTTGCGCTGCTGAGATGCAGGAAGGCATGGTCGAATGGAACACAGGACTGCCTCTCGATGAGCGCATTGAATTCCGCATCGGCATCCACGTCGGCGATGTCGTCGAGGAGAGTGACGGAGACCTGATGGGCGACGGAATAAACATCGCTGCCCGCCTGGAAGGCTTGGCGAAGCCGAACGGAATCTGCTTGTCGGGTTCGGCCTACGAGCAGGTACGTGAAAAGCTCAAGGAACAGTTTGTCGATCTGGGCGAGCAGACCTTGAAAAACATCGCCAGGCCAGTGCGCGCCTATCACATGCTGTCCGGTACCGCATCGACGGAACCGGAAGTCGCACGAGGGCGACTAGTCCAGCAGGACAAGCCTTCGATCGCCGTCCTCCCCTTCCAGAACATGAGTGGCGATGTCGAGCAGCAATACCTCTGCGACGGGCTTACAGAGGACCTGATCACAGAGCTTTCACGCTTCCGGCAGATGCAGGTTGCGTCGCGCAATTCGTCCTCCCGCTTCCGCGGAGACGACGTTGACATGATGCGAGCGGGACGCGAACTCAGCGTGCAGTACCTCGTCGAAGGCAGTGTCCGCCGTATGGGAACGCGCATCCGGATAACGGCCCAATTGATCGATGCCACGACGGGCAATCACGTCTGGGCAGAGCGTTATGACAGTGTGCAAGACGAGATATTCGATGTCCAGGATCGCATTGTTCGCACTATCGTCGGAACACTTGTAGGACGAATGACGGCCGCGCGCACCGAGGTGGTCCTGCGCAAGCCCCCAGCCAGCCTGGCGGCCTATGAATGTGTCCTGCGCGGTGATGCGTTGCCAATTGGGACGCCGGAGATTGAGGCAGAGGCACGGCATTACTTCGAAAGGGCCGTCGAACTCGACCCCAGCTACGCTCGTGCCTACGCATTGTTGTCGTCAGCTATCGAGCGAGAGTGGTTTCTCGACATGAGTGGTTCGAACCGCTTGCGCGACGAGGCGTTCGAGATGGCGCGGATAGCCGTCGCGCTCGATGAAAACGACCATCTTTGCCAACTAGTAATGGCTTGGGCACAGGTCGATCGCGGCGCCTACGAAGTGGGTGAACAGCATTTCGCCAAGGCCATTTCTCTAAATCCAAACCATCCGGTCAATCACACCGACTTGGCGATGTTCTATAACTATCGCGGCGAAACCGAGAGAGCCATTGAGGGGATGCTGGAGGCGAAGCGCCTCGACCCATTCTTCAACCCTTCTTGGTATTGGGGCGAACTCGCCGCCGTCTACTTCAACGCGCGCCGCTATGACGACGCCATTGTCAACATGCGCCGATCAAGTTCTTTGACGTTCTCGAAAGAGGTTTGGTTCGCCGCAAGCTACGCAATGGCTGGCAAGCCCGATCTTGCGAGAGATCGCGTTGCTGGTTTGCTGCGGCGGATCCCAGAATTCTCCACTGCCAGATACGTGGCCAAGGAGCCGCTGTTTCGCATCGAAGACCGCCAGCATCTAGCTGAAGGCATGCGCACAGCGGGCTTGCCGGAATGACCGCATTGGGTCAATTTCGGACTTGGGCCACCTGGGCTGAACGTCCGTTATTGTTCCTCGGACGCCAAAAAACCGCCATTCCGCCATCGGCCCCATTGTTGCCCTGCGCTCGGCAGCCTACGGAAAGAGCTCGAAGTGCTCGACTTGAGCAGACTCGATCAACTCGGCTTCATCGCCATGATAAATCGCGTTATTCCAGTCTGGCCCGATAGCGGCCTTCACCGACTCCAGACCATCCCAGACCATCACCATGCAGAACGTCCTGCCCGCACTCTCCGCAGGTGGCTTACCGGGGTAAAAGGCGATGAGGCCCGCCTGCTTCCTCAGCCAGGGAATAGAAAGCGACTCAACACGCTCCTGCCAGAGACGCTGCTTTCCAGCAAAGACCGTGCCGCGATAAATGCGGATAATCACGGCGATACCTCCTTACGGTGCCTTCGTGCGAACAGAATGCGCCCCCTCGATCATGCAGACTGTCGCTTGCCGTCTACGGCGACTTGCATCCGAGCAACCGGACCGGCTTCTCAAGTTTGGCGAGGTCCTCAGACTTGGCACAGCGTGGAAAGCCGGCGAGGCTCATCGTTTCGATCAGCCGGTTCCGCTGTACCTCGGTGAAGGGGAGGTTGGCGATTATTCCCTCTATGCTCAAGTCCGGATACTTCTGGAGGGTGAACGCGACAAGCGTCCGCGCCTCATCCGTCCGGCCCAGAGCCGCAAGCGCGGCAGCTCGAAACGTCCCCACCCAGCGATCGTAATTGTCAGGGCCGAGCCGGTCCGTCATGCGCAGGGCGTCCTCGTAACGACCGGCCCAGAAGTAGGCGACGTTGAGCGGACGGGTGCTCCACATCGGGAAGTTCGGGTTCAGGCTGATCGCCCTGTCGGCCAATTCGGCTCCGCGTTCGGGCTCGCCGAACATGGCCGCCCAGGTAACGTAGAAGGTCAGGATCTCGAACTCGTTCGGCGCCATGCTGAGGGCTGTGTCGAACTCCGCCTTCGCCTTCGCCAGATCGGCGCTCTCGGCCAGGGTAATCGCGCGGACCACATGCGCCTCTGCGTCACCTGGGTCGAGCGTGACCGCGCGCATCGCAGCATCGGCAGCCAGCTTTTGGTTCCGCAGGGGCTCCACCCCGAAGCCGGCAAGGACCTTGTGGGCGTGCGAAAGCTCGATCCAAGCCCGGGCGAGGGAGGGATCAAGCTCCAGCGACCTTGTGAGAAGCCGGATCGCCTCTTCCAGATCGTCGCGATTGACCCGCTCGAGCCGCTCGGTGCCGAGAAGGTAGAGCTCGTAGGCGTTGAGGTTCGCTGGCGGCTTGCGATGCGCCTCCCGGCGGCCCGCCACTTGAATCAGGCCCGCGCCACCACCGAGCCGGTTCGAGACCTGCTCGGCGATCTCGGTCTGAATCGCGAAAAAGTCGTTTTCGGGCCGATCCCACCGGTCCGACCAGATGTGCTTGCCGGTCGCAGTTTCAACAAGTTGCGCCGTGATGCGCACGCGATCGGCCTGGCGCTGGATCGAGCCCTCGACGATGAAGTCAGCATTGAGAGCCGCCCCCACTTCTTTCGTGTTAGACGTCTTCTCCTTGTAAGCTGTGGTCGTATTGCTAGCTATCACCCGAAATTCTGGAAATCGGGCAAGGTCAGTGATGATGTCCTCGGTCAGGCCGTCAGCCAGCCGCTGCTGGTCCGCATCACCACCGATCATCCCAAATGGCAGCACCGCAATGGAGGGCAGAACTGCCCCGGCGCCACTCTCATCGGCGCGATGATTAAAGCCCCAGAGGAGTCCTGCCGCAAACAAGGCAATGGCAAGAGCTATGATGGCCGCCGACCGACTCCGGCCTGTCGGTTCGATCGGCCATTCCGCGGCGTCAATTGCGAGTCTGTACCCGCGTTTTGGCACTACCTTGAGAGCCATCTGGTTCTTATCGCGCAGTGCCCGGCGGATATCACCGATGCATTGCACCAAGCTGTCGTCGGTTACTGCAATGCCAGGCCATATCGCTTGCATAAGCTCGTCTTTTGTGACGACGCGATCAGTGTGCCTGCTGAGGTATTCAAGCACCGCGAAGGCTTGCGAGCGCAAGACCACATCCTTGCCTTGGCTGTCGCGCAAAATCCCGGCGGCAAAATCGAGAGTGATGCCGTTCACCACGATTGTCTTGGATGAGCGCGGATTCATCCCGCATCTCTTTGCATGCGCAGAACGTCGAACCCTTGATCATGAGCATATCAAACTCCAGATCGGGAGAAAATCGGCGTTTGATCGGTTTCCTTTCGTTACACCAAGGTTGTCTTGGCCGATCATGCCGACTAGCGACGAGGGGTAGCAGGTCCAACTTTTGATGGCTTCGAAACCCACGGCTGTACTGGCAGCAGCTTGCGCGTTGATATCGGGCGGAAGCGCGGGCGCGCATGATGCGGTGCGCGGCTGGCCTTATCCGCCAGCTTGCTGCAAGGGAGATGACCTGGGAGGCGATTGCGAGCGCATCCCGGGCGCATCGGTGAAGACTGGACCGAGCGGCTTTTCCGTTACACTACTCCCTGGCGACCACCACCTGGTGACTCGACAGCATTTGTTTCAGATTCCGTATAGAGACGCGCTGCCGTCCGGTGACCACGATTTTCATATCTGCCTGCATCCAAGTGAGGAGTATATGAACTGCTTCTTCGCGCCGCCCGATTCGATTTGACGGCGAGTTCCGTAGTGAGAGTAGTTCTTGCAAGTATCGGACGTCCGCTGGGGCGCAAAGCGGTCGGCGCTACGCTGGGTGAAAAGGTCGGCTTTCTAGCCCAATCATCCCGAAAGCGGAGGTTCCGATCTCGGCCCATTTTCGGCAGTCGAATGATCGAGTTTGCGAGGGCTCAAGCATCGCGTTAAGTTGCGGCCGGCGTCGGCACCCTGACGGTACTTTTTGAAAGCAATGGGAGCACACGTTCCGGTGCGGTGGCAAGGTCAAAAGTCCGATTGATCTCGATAGTCCACGGAACCTCAAAAATTTTTTCGCCAAAAATTTCCCTTTAAAATCAATACCGTAGGTTTTTGACGGGCTCGGGGTCAGCTTTAGGCGCAGCAAGAAAGAAAAAACCCAGCTAGATCAATGGCCTAGCTGGGATAAAAACAATTGAGTGGGAGTAGGGGCTGCCATCGCTCTGATGCCTTCTCAAAAGTCTCAGCCGTTCCCCCCGGAAGCCCGTCCGGACGCCGCATTTGACGCAGTGGAGCGACATCCAGCGGAAGCTGTAGTCGGGTAGACGATCATTTGCGTGACCTCGATGCCGGCGCCAATTTCATAGTCGTTCATGAACACCCGGTCGCCGGTCATCAGCGCTAGGCCTTGATAACGGAATGCCGCCGGACCGGCGCGCGCGGATCGCCGATACGCTCCAGCCAGCGATAGAACAAATGCTCGTCCTGCGGTTGCCGACCAGGCCGCGGATGATCCGGCGGGGGTCGACATCGACCAACAATATTCGAAGAAGGTGCCGGTCAGCTGGAAAGATGCGCGGATCGTTTCGCGCCGCTATGCGGTCGAAACGCGTGCGCGACAGGCTGTCGGAGCGAGCCCCTTCAGCTTGACGATCGCCGCGAAGTCGGACTGCGGCAAACGGATCTCGTGATTCTCGACGCTGAAATAGTCGCAGATCCTGCGCATCAGCGGCGGCCGCGGCGTCGAGGAGCCGGAGAGATAGCGGTTCAGCTGGCTGCGATTGGCTAACCTTGAGGGTTCGACAGCCCACATCACGGCATTGGTACCGAAAATCGGGTATGCCTAGGCAGCCGAACTTGCGAAAGAGATGCTGTCCGCGGACAGGTACCGATACCGACCACGGCTTGATCGGTGAGGCATGGAGCAGCCCTTTGCGTGTTGCTTTCCGTCTGACAAGACGAGCGAGACCTCCATCGGAGTCCTTGCGAGCGAGGCGGTGCTCTCTGCCCATGAGGTTCTCGGTGACCACGACGGTGGTATTCTTGACTGCCGCGCGCGCTTTGGTAGGCGACCTCGACCAAATTCGATTTGTTCAGCCAGGGCTTCGACTTCGCACGGGTGAAACGCCCGGTAGCTGGAAGTCACGCAATGCCCGCCAGGGCCTCCGGACAATTGAGGTTCGGGAGCTCCGGCGAATGGACCTCCGCCGGAGCACGCACATTCCCGAACATGTCGACCAAGAGCGCGGGGACCATGACTTGACAATCTGGCGGGGCACATGATTTATTTGGATGGACAGATAAAAAATAACTAAAGGGGAATACCGATGCTAATCCCGCGATTGTGGGGCTTTTCGCTCGTCATCGCCGTTGCCATGACCTTCTCCGCGGCGGCGCAGGAAAGGGTGGTCAACATCTACAACTGGTCGGACTACATCGATCCGAAGGTTCTGGACCAGTTTACGGCCGAGACAGGCATCAAGGTCGTTTATGACGTCTATGACGACAACAAGATCCTGGAGACCAAGCTCCTGGCTGGAAGGACCGGCTACGATATCGTCGTTCCCTCGGCCTATTTCCTTCAGCGCCAGATCCTGGCTGGCGTCTATCAGCCGCTGGACAGGTCGAAGCTCGCGAATGAGAAAAACCTGTGGCCCGCGCTTATGAAGCGGATGGAGCTTTACGATCCGGGCAACCGATACGCCATCAACCTGATGTGGGGCACCACTGGCATCGGCGTGAACGTCGACAAGGTCAAGGCCGCACTCGGAAGCGTTCCCGATAGTTGGAGCCTGGTATTCGATCCCGCCAACATGGCCAAGCTTCAGGGCTGCGGCGTCACGATGCTCGACGCGCCCGACGATGTGCTGCCGGCGGCATTGAACTATCTCGGCCTCGATCCGAACTCGAAGAATGTCGATGATCTACAGAAGGCCGCCGACGTCGTCGCCAAGGTCCGTCCCTATATCCGCAACTTCACCTCGTCGGCCTATATCGAGGGTCTGGCGACGGGAGACATCTGCGTCGCGATCGGCTGGTCCGGCGACGTCCTGCAGGCGCGCGACCGTGCGCTCGAAGCGGCCAAGGGCCTCGGCACCAAGCCGATCAACGTTGCCTACATACTACCCAAGGAAGGCGGGCAAATCTGGTTCGACAGCGTTGCCATCCCGGCAGATGCGCCTCACCCCGACGAGGCGCACCAGTTCCTGAACTTCATCATGCGCCCTGAGATCGCGGCCCAGATCAGCAACTACGTTCGTTATGCCAGCGGCAACCTTGCGGCCAAGGACAGGATCGATCCGGCCATGGTCAACGATCCGACCGTCTATCCGGGGGATCAGGTCATGAACCGGCTCTACGTGATCACCATGTACGACAATGCAG
>NZ_RZOT01000298.1:0-7287 GCF_003999085.1 Mesorhizobium sp. M4A.F.Ca.ET.090.04.2.1 | reverse complement strand
TGGGAGGCCTTTCATGCTGTCGCGGGAAGCGAGACGAGTTCGCGGAAGCGCCCGTGCGCCGGGCTCGAGAGCGCCGGTCCGCCGCGTTCGCGCATGATGACCTGGACATTGCCGATCGGCGCCAACGTAACTCGCGTGCGATAGGAAATGCGCGCTCCCGGTGCCAGTTCCACGGAACGCTTCGAGAGGATGGTCGCCAGCGCAATCTTCATCATCTGCAGGCCGAAGGTAACGCCGGGGCACATATGGCTGCCAGCGCCGAACACGGTGTACTGAAATGGCGATGGCTTGATCGAAGCCCAGCGCTCCGGCTGAAAACTGTCGGGATTCGGATAAAGCGAAGGATCGCGGTTGATTGTGAGCGCGCTGATCAGCACCCCTTCATGCCTGGCGATGGGTTCGTCGCCAAGCCTCGTTGCCCGCGTTGCCTTGCGCATCATCAGCGGCACCGGCGGAAAAAGCCGCATCGCTTCCTTGATGGTGGCGTCAAGCAGCGGCAAGGATCCGATCCGGTCCATCGTCGCCGGCTTTCCGTCGAGCGCGGCGTCGATCTCGGCGGCAAGGCCCGCCATTGCGTCCGGATGCTGGTTGAGCAGGATTAGCGTCCAGGCGAGCGCATTCTGGCAAGTGTCATAGGCCGCGCCGAAGACGAAGCTGATAATGCCGCCGATCAGCTCGACCGAAGGCGGTCGCCCGGCCTCGTCGGTGTTGTTGACGAGGATGGACAGGATGTCCTGGGCATCGGTGTTGCCACGTTTTTCTTCCGCCCAGGCGAGGATGGCGCGTTCCTGTACCTCGGCTTCCCGTATCCAGCTGAAGAAGGCCGGTCCCGGAACGATCCAACTCGCCCGTATCTGCCGCGCGATCATCTCGGCGATCGGCATGGCGCGCGCCCGGTCGTCGCCGAACAGCAGGCCGATCGCCAGGTGCTTGGCCATCGTCTTGGCGGCATCGGTCAGTGAGAAGGGTTTGCCGACTGGCCAGGACGAAACCTGGTCAGCGGCGATGCGTGCCATCTCCGGGCTCATTGTCATGATCGCCGGACGCTTAAGCGGTGGCGCGAACAGTTTGCGGTAGTGCTCGTGGCGTTCGCCGCGCAGTCGCGTCATGCCATAGGAGAGCCGGTGCGAAGCGTGCCCCCGCTTGCCGCGCCCGTTTATCTGGATGTTGCGCCAGGTCTCGGTGTCGGAAAGCATTGCGCGATAGAGCGCGGCATCGGCGATCATGAAGACGCGGCGCGGCCGTGCCGAGGTCGAATGCGGGTATTCGGCTTGAATGAAGGGGCCAAAAGCGCGATGCGCGTTGCGTGCCGCCGTCAGCGGCTCAGCCGCGAAATGGACCATCAGGCCGAGCGAGCGCCATTTCCCCAACCTGTTTGCCAGCATGCCCCACCCAAGCCTGACGCTGCCGCAAACCACGGCTGTCTCCACCGGCATGCTACAGCATGCATCACGAAAAACGGAATCGATTCTTGGATTGCTTTGTGCGTAATTTCTATAGGCCTATTCAAAAGCTTATGGGCCGTTTCGCATCCGGGGGACCATGTTTGTCGCGAGCAGGTCGCGTCCGCCGGCCGACGCCGTAGGTCGCCGCTTCACTCACCTCTGGTGGATCATTCCGGCGCCGGCTTGTGCGAGGCGACGCCGGCCACCACCAGGGCGATGCCGAGGCAATCGCCAGGGCTCGGAACCTGCCGCAGCACGATGATGCCGATCAGCGTCGCGGTGAGCGGCAAAAGCGACAGCATCAGCGCGAAGCTCGCGCGCGGCAGCCGCGCCATGGCAAGCTGGTCGCATATGTAGGGGATGACCGAGGAGCAGATGCCGACGCCGATCGCGGCGATGAGCAGCGACGGCGCCGAGAAGGCCGGCGTCGCCTGGGTGAAGCCGACGGGCAGCACGACGAGGAAAGCGATCGCCATGGCAGCGCCGAGGCCGGCAATGCCGGCGCCCGCGCCGGACGCCGCGACGCGGTGGCCGAGGACGATGTAGGCGACGAACAGGGCGCCGTTGAGGAAGGCCCAGAACAGGCCGACCGGGTCGCTCGACCATTTGACATCGATCAACAGCAAGGTGCCGGTGACGGCAATGGCGAGCGCCGCGAGGTTGCGCGGGCTACGCAGACCGACGAGCGCGACGCCGATGGTGCCGACGAACTCGATCGCCGCGACCAGCGAGATCGGCAGGCGGTCGAGCGCGAGATAGAAGGAACAGTTCATCACCGCCAGACAGGCGCCGAAGGCGACGAGCAACAGCCTCGTCGATCGGTCGGCGCGGGCGAAGACCCTCCATGGCCGGGTCAGCGGCGCGAAGACGAGGGCGGCGGTGGCGATGCGCAGCCAGGCCATGCCGAGCACGCCGACCTTAGCGAAAAGCAGCACCGCGAAGGCCGGCCCAAGATAGTGGAACACGGCGCTGACGCCGAACCACAGATGTGGCGGCAGGGCGGTCGCCAGGGTAGGGAAGGCAGGACCGGCAACCCCCAGGCCGGCCCTGTTCAGCGTGTCGAGGGCCGGGCTTGCCGCCGCGACTTGCGCTTGATCTTTCATGCGGACATTATCGCAGGCAGATCTGGCGGTTTATATGGATGACCGCTGGGTCATGCGACCGAGTTGTTCCCGAAAGAAAGGCAAATTTCCTTGAAACGCCTTCGAAACGAAAACGTGGACCTCGATGCCGCCGACCTGAAGCTCCTGCGCCTGCTAGAAATGGATGCGCGTACCAGCACGGCCGAGCTGGCGCGCGCCGTCGGCCTGTCGGCGCCGAGCGTGGCGGAGCGGATCAGAAAGCTGCAGGAGAACGGCGTGATCGAGGCCTACACGGTCAGGATCAATCCGGCCGCGCTCGGCATGAAACTGTCGGCATGGCTGCGCATCCGGCCGGTGCCGGGTCAGCTTGCCGTCGTCGCCGACATCATCCGCGACCTGCCGGAAATCGCGCAGTGCGACCGGGTGACCGGTGAGGACTGCTTCATCGCGCTGGCGCATGTCGGCTCGGTGGCAGAGCTCGAACGGGTGATCGACAGGATCATCCCTTACGCAATGACCAACACGGCGATCATCCAGTCGTCGCCGGTGGCGCCGCGCTCGCCGCTGGAGCGGTTCGGCGCCTCTCAGAATCGCTGACCCGCTCCAACTATTTTTTTGACGCAATTCCGGACGGAAAACCGCTACGCACTTTTCCTGGAATTGCTCCAGAGGCCGCGACCAGGGATCGGCAGTAGGTCAGAAATGCCCGCGCTTCAGCCGCGCCTGCTTGAGGATGGCGCGCCAGCGGATCATGTCGAAGGGGATCGGCTCGTTGTTGTTGGCGATGTGGAAGATCTCGTTGTTGACGTTCTTGAGCGAGCGCCAGAAATCATAGTCGGTGATGCGCGGATCGGCCGCCAGCCGTTCCACCTCGACCTTGATGTCGGTTTTCATGCACGTTCCTCGAACCGCCTCTGCCCGCCGCCCCGTATCGCCAACCCGATACGGTGGTTTTCAAACGCTCCGCTGAGTCGTTCAACGACTCAATCGGCTTGTTCACGTTAAAACCTTGGTAAGGTTAACGTGCGCGCTGGGGCGCTTCAAGCGCTCTTGCGTTTGATGCCGATCGAGCGGCCGGCGCGCTCCGGCATCGGCAGCGCGGCGTGGGCAGCGCGCATCTCCTCGACCCTGGCAAGAACGTCGGCGGGGAAGGGCGCCACTTTCGGCCCGGACATGTCGACATGCAGCGAAAGCGTCTCGGAGGTGGCGGCCAGCCAGCCGTCGACATGGCGGATCTCCTGATAGGCTCTTAGGCGCTTTTCGTCATGATCGATGAGCTGGAAGGAGACCTGGACCTTGTGCTCCAGATGCAGCTCCTGCACGTAGCAGACATGGACTTCCGCCGTGTAGATTGTGAGGCGGCGCTCCTTGGCGTAGTTCGGCCCCATGCCCATCATCTCGAAGGCGTCGTCCGAGCAACGGTCGAACAGCACGTTGTAATAGGCCATGTTGAGATGGCCGTTATAGTCGATCCAGTCCTTCTCGATATCCATGGGGCGGGAAATAAAAGGGGCGGCGATTGGCATGGGAACGTCCTTGGTTGCGGAAGGGTCGTTACGACGGAGGGAGCAGTCTGGACGAATCGATGAATAGAAATGCTGCCAGTGCGAAACCGAAAGATCCGAAGATCTTCAGCAAAGCCGCCGCGAAAATTGTCAAATCGTCGCTTCGTGCATAGCAACTGGCCTGAAGGATGCACCACCATTTCGCACTGGGGCGGTCAAATTCGAAAAAGCCTGCGTAGCTAGCCAATGCCACGTAAAATCCAAAGGCTGAACCGAACAACAAAAAAGCCGTCGAATGACCCCTTACTTGGCTCGATTGATAGATTTTGATCCGTTCGACTTTCGGCATCCGAACAAAGTAGATGGCGTAAGCAACGAAGCTGGTCATTCCCGCGAGCATGAATCCCGAAACAATTGATTGGACCTTGAATAGCGCTTCAGCGGAAAGTGGGGGAGTCATCGCGGTCGCATATTTCGCGACAACCGGAACCCAGATTGCCGTCCTTTGCGAAAATGTTAGTCCAAGCTCTCCAACCAGGCCGATCCCGGGGGTTGCATAGGTGATAGCCATTGCAAAAATTCCTGCGATGAGAAGGCTTACTCCTGCGATTGCACTCACATAGGGAAAGTTGCGGCGTACATATGGTCCGACAACCGCCTGGGGGTCGGGGTGTCGCGTCCGGGCGACTGTTATTGTCACGCTGACAAATGCCAGAAGCACCAGCATGCCGGTCCAGGCCATTCGACTATGCAGGGATGCAGACTTCACAGCCCAGGCCGGCAACAGGGCGACTAACCATATTATCCACCCTGTTACTGTTGCTGGTTTCATATCAGACCCCCGCCGGTATGATTGCTCTGGATTCCTTTGGTTCAGTCGATAGTCAATGGACACTGGCGCAGCAAGTGGCATAGAGCCGGCCGGGCATGTAGGCTAGTCCATTCGCGGAGTGAATCATGGCTTTGAGCGACCTCAATCCCGTCGAGCGCAACGAGGAGGGCATTGCCGCGGTTCTCGGCATCCTCAAGCAGACGCTCGGCGAGCGCTTCCAGACCGGCCAGGCCATCCGCTCCCAACATGCGCACACCACCACCTACATCCCGACGCAGGCGCCGGATGGCGTCGCCTTTGTGGAGAGCACGGCCGAGGTGCAGGAGATCGTGCGCGCCTGCGCGGCGCATCGGGTGCCGGTGATCGCCTTCGGCGTCGGCTCCTCCCTCGAAGGCCACACCAACGCGCCGGGCGGCGGCATTTCGATCGACACCTCGCGCATGAACCGGATCCTCGCGGTCAATCCCGAGGATCTCGACTGCACCGTCGAGCCAGGCGTGACGCGCGAGGACCTCAACCGGCATCTGCGCGACACCGGGCTGTTCTTCCCGATCGACCCCGGCGCCAATGCCTCGCTCGGCGGCATGGCGGCGACGCGGGCGTCCGGCACCAACGCTGTGCGCTACGGCACGATGCGCGAGAACGTTTTGTCGCTGACGGCGGTGATGGCCGATGGCGAGGCGGTAACGACTGGGAAGCGGGCGAAGAAGAGCTCGGCCGGCTACGACCTGACGCGGCTGCTGATCGGCTCTGAGGGCACGCTGGGCGTCATCACGGCGCTGACGCTCAGGCTGCAGGGCATTCCGCAGGCGATCTCCGGCGGCGTCTGCCCGTTTCCAAGCCTCGAGGCGGCCTGCAAGACGGTGATCGCGACGATCCAGATGGGCATTCCGGTGGCGCGCATCGAACTGGTCAATGCGCTGCAGATGCGGGCGATGAAGAACTATTCCAAGCTCGATTATCCCGAAAGCCCGTGCCTGTTCGTCGAGTTCCACGGCAGCGATGCCGGCGTTGCCGAGCAGGCCGAAACCTTCGGCATGATCGCGGACGAAAATGGCGGCGGACCGTTCCTGTGGACCAGTGTCGCCGAGGAGCGGGCGAAATTATGGAAGGCGAGGCACGACGCCTACTGGGCGTCGCTGACGCTGCGGCCCGGCGCCAAGGGGCTGTCGACCGATGTCTGCGTGCCGATCTCGCGGCTTGCCGAATGCGTGACCGAGACCGAGGCCGACATTGCCGAGATGGGGCTTGTCGCGCCGATCGTCGGTCATGCCGGGGACGGCAATTTTCATACCTTGGTGCTGATGGATGTGAACGATCCGAAGGAGATCGCGCGGTGTGAGGAATTTGTCGCGCGGCTCAACATGCGCGCCATCGCCATGGACGGCACCTGCACCGGCGAGCACGGCATCGGCCAGGGCAAGGTCGGCTTCCTGCGTCACGAGCTCGGCCATGGCGTCGAGGTCATGCGCACGATCAAGCAGGCGCTCGATCCGCTGAATATCATGAACCCGGGCAAGATCCTGCCCCGTGTTGGTCACTAGTCATGTCGGCGGCCGAGGCCCTGCTGCCGATCGAGGTGCCACCATCATCGGCCGGCGCGCCATTGCCGCATGTCTTTGCAAATGAAGAGCGGCTGTTGATCGCGTATCTCGCCGACGTTCCGGATCCTTCGTTCGATGGCACGAACGCGCGCTCGGTTTCGCCCGCGACAGGCGACCAATCCGTCGCAATCCTGACGGTGGAACCATACCTGGCGCTTCAATTCGGTCCGCCGAACGATGAAGCCATCAGCGGGCATCGGCTCTATGGTCTCGGCCTGCAACCATATTCTGCGTTCGAAGTCTTCAACTCGTCCTGGATCGCTTCCCTGGAAAAGGCCAATCGGGTTCATCCATCCCATATGCCTGAGCTGTTTTCGGACTATCGGCATTTCATCCTGACGTTCCACGACTCGACCATCGAGTTCGTTGCGAAGAAATTCCTGATCAGCCTTTGCACGGGTGCGGTCTTGTCCGCCCTGATGGAAGCGGCGCGGCATTGACGCGGCGGACTGTCCCCACAGCTCCCTGCTTGCCGAGGACGCAGCCGAATTGCCTCTTTATCGACACGCTGATGCGGGTACAGTGCAGCTGACTTTCAACGATCGCTGGTGCTGATGCTCGCACGCCTGTTCGTGATCTTCGGTGGCCTGTTCGTGCTGGTGCTGTGCGCGGCGCTGGTGGTGCCGTATTTTATCGACTGGGCAGGCTACCGCGCCGATTTCGAGCGCGAGGCGAGCGCCATCCTCGGCCGCAAGGTCACCGTCGAGGGTGACGCCACGGCAAGGCTGCTGCCGTTTCCCTCGGTGACCTTCTCCAATGTTTCGGTCGCCGGCGGTCCCGACGGCCAGCCGGCGATGACGGTCGAGACCTTCTCGATGG